>CALZYS010000022.1 GCA_945830345.1 uncultured Prevotella sp. | reverse complement strand
AGGGGCTCCACCGCTTTCCCCTAAATCCCCTTTCCCCTCAGGGGACAGGGGACTTAAAGCCTGGCCGGCTGGGCCTGTACTCGCAAACAAGCTCTCGCCCCTACGGGGTTGCTCGTGAATTGCCTACGCAACAGAGTTGCGATTGTTTTACGCAACAGAGTTACGATTGTTTTACGCAACATAGTTGCGATTGTTGGGCAGGGGGGGCTGTGCTTGTGAGCGTTGACCTCTTTTCTGAGGGGTTTGACTGTCCTGATGTGGAGTTTATTCAGTTGGCACGGCCTACGCTTTCTTTGGCTAAGTACTTGCAGATGGTGGGAAGGGGATTGAGAGCGCATGAGGGAAAGAAGTGCTGCATGATTATTGATAATGTGGGGCTTTATAGGAGATTCGGATTGCCCTCGGGAGAAAGATACTGGGGGAGATTCTTTGAAGGATTAAAGGATGAAAAAATTAAAGAATTAAATAACCTTGACGTTAATTTTGACCTTAACTTTGACGTTAACCTTAAGAATGGGGATGTTAGGGAAGAGAGGGATGCTAACTTGGTGAAGATTGTCGGGCATGAGGGAATGGTGTCGAGGTTTAAGAAAGTTGGGAAGGAGGGATTCGAAAGGAAGAGGAAGGACGTGTTGTTGAACGGAAAGCGAAAAACGGTGTGGATATGGGTTGACATGCTGACTGGCATCACCTTTGAGAAGCATCCCGTGGTGGTTGATTTTAAGGGCGTGGAGATGATGACGGACGACGGACTGACGTTCTATCCACGAATACGGTCGAAGTGGGTGGACGAAAAGAGCGCAATAAACAGGAAGGCATTAGAGACCCAGGTGGGCGACGGCTTCGGATGGATGAAACGCTATGTGTCGTTGCGCGAGCCTGATAAGGTGTATGAGCTGCAGGAGGTTATGGCTAACGGTATGAGGATATATAAGGACGAGGAGGGAAGGACGTTTTTCCAGCAAGACCTTGACTCTCCATTGGTCAGTGAGGAGGAAGCTGGAGGCAAGATGGCTTTTATGGCACTGTGTGACAAGAAGAAGAAAGAATGGGAGGAGAAGGTGTTGGAGAGAAGGAGGGAAGGGTGGGCCCCCGGTGGGGGTGGCTCGCAAGGTGCGGATAAGGGTCGGTGGATTGATAGGGAGACGGGATTTGTCTATGAGCATCGTCCAGTGGTGAGATACAGGGGCTTTGTGAAGTTGGTGTATGACGGTGATTTGGTGTATATCATGAACATTTACGAAGAGCGGTTTATTGCGTATCACAACTGGGAGATACGGGCTGACGACGGAATATGCACCATAGGCAACAAGCTATATCTGAGATCAAAAAAGAACGGCAAGGCGTTGAGGATAAGTAAGCGCAGTGGCGACTTCCAGATGTTCATAGTGAATATGCCTATTATGGCGGAGGACAGCGAAAAGAGACCCCTGATAATTGATGCGCAGATGATGATTGTCAACAAATATGGCAAGGAGGTTGAGATAAAGCAAATTACATCGAAATGATAGTGCTGAGAGACTATATAGGCACGGATTAGGATTTATCCGTGCCTATATGTTTTTTATAATGTGCGAAGTGCTGAGAGCAGTTCGGCATTCTCTGATTTTGAACCGATGGTGATGCGGAGGCAATTGCCACACATGGTGACACGGTTGCGATTGCGCACGATAATGCCCTTGGAAACGAGATAGTTGTAGGTGGATTGTGCATCCTCTACTTCAACGAGGAAGAAGTTGGCATCGGTGGGGTAGAGCTTCTTGGTGATGGGGAGCATGGTGAAGGCATCCATCACGCGGGTGCGCTCCTGGAGAATGAGGCGTGCCCACTTGTCGATCTCGTAGGGGTCGTCGAGCACTTCGAGTGCCTTCTGCTGGGCAAGGAGATTGATGTTGTAGGGATATTTCACCTTGGTCATGATGTCGATAATCTCCTTGGAGGCGAAAGCCATACCGAGACGGAGGGCGGCACATCCCCATGCCTTGCTCATGGTGTTGAGCACGACGATGTTGGGGTGATGGGCGAGTTCCTGGCGGAACGGACGCTGCGAGGAGAAGTCGCTATATGCCTCGTCGATGACGACTATGCCGTCGAAGCCGTTGATGATTTTGTATATCTCGTCGCGGTTGAGAGCATTGCCCGTGGGGTTGTTGGGTGAGCATATCCATATCAGTTTGGTGTGTGC
The DNA here is from genome assembly GCA_945830345.1 of uncultured Prevotella sp. Taxonomy (GTDB): domain Bacteria; phylum Bacteroidota; class Bacteroidia; order Bacteroidales; family Bacteroidaceae; genus Prevotella. Next base: position 25,493 of record CALZYS010000022.1, on the reverse strand, counting down.
GTCGGTGGCGGCGAGGAGTTTGTCGGCATTGAGCAGGAAACCTTCGTCGAGGCACACCGGTCGATACTCCACATCGTTGATGTCGGCACATACGCGATACATTCCGTATGTGGGTTCGATAGCCACCACATTGTCAATCTTCGGTTCGGTGAAGCAGCGATACATGAGGTCGATGGCCTCGTCGCTACCGTTGCCGAGGAAGATGTTCTCAGCCGGTACGCCCTTCACCTTCGACAGTTTGTCCTTGAGGGCAAGTTGGAGTGGGTCGGGGTAGCGGTTGTATGGATTGTTGAATGGGTTCTCGTTGGCATCGAGATACACGCTTGCGTTCCTGCCGCTGAACTCGTTGCGGGCGCAGCTGTAGGGGGCTAAATCCCATATATTCTTACGTGTGAGTTCTTGTAATGTTTTCATATTAATTCTTTAATTCTAACACTCATCGCATTCTTATGGGCATCGAGGCCTTCGGCTGCTGCCATGGTCTCTACGGCATGACCGATGTGACGGATGCCATCTTCGGTGATGTGCTGGAAGGTGATCTTGCGGCAATAGCTGTCGAGATTCACACCGTTGTATGCCACGGCATATCCGTGGGTGGGCAGTGTGTGGTTGGTGCCACTGGCATAGTCGCCGGCACTCTCACAGGCATACTTGCCGAGGAAGACGCTGCCCGCATTGATCACCTTGTCGGCGAGAGCGTCGTAGTTGTCGGTCTGGATGATGAGATGCTCGGGGGCATAGGTGTTGGCGAGGTCGATGGCCTCGTCGTCATTTGCCACTACCACCAGTTTGCTGTTGTCGAGAGCCTTGGCTGCTATCTCCTTGCGGGGCAAGAGGGCGAGTTGACGCTTCACTTCATCGCTCACCTGCTGAAGCATTGGTTCAGAGGTGGTTATGAGGATAGTCTGGGAATCTGTGCCATGCTCGGCTTGCGACAGAAGGTCGGCAGCGATGAACGAGGCATTGGCATTGGCGTCGGCAATGACGCACACCTCCGACGGACCGGCAGGCATGTCGATGGCAACATCATGGAGACTAACCTCCTGTTTGGCTGCCATCACATACTGGTTGCCCGGACCAAATATCTTATACACCTTGGGAACAGACTCTGTGCCGTAGGCCATGGCTCCAATAGCCTGAACTCCGCCAGCCTTGAAGATATGGCTCACTCCGGCAATGCGGGCAGCCACAAGAACGGCGGGATTGACCTTGCCCTCGCTGTTGGGAGGAGTGCAAAGCACAATCTCACGGCAACCGGCTATCTTGGCGGGGGTGGCGAGCATGAGCACGGTGCTGAACAGGGGGGCGGTGCCACCGGGGATATAGAGTCCCACCTTGTCGATGGCAACACTCTTCTGCCAACAGGTGACTCCCGGTTGGGTGCTCACCTTGCTGCCCACGAAACGCTCCGACTCATGGAAGGTGCGGATGTTGTCGTGGGCCAAGCGGATGGCTGCCTTCAAGTCGGCATCCACAAGGCGCTCAGCCTCGTCCATTTCAGCCTCACTGACTGCCAACGAGGAGAGACAGGCACGGTCGAACTTCAGTTCGTATTCCTTCACTGCCTCGTCGCCACGTGACTTCACATCATTGAGCACGCTGCGCACCGTGGCTGTGAGCTGGGAGACGTCGAGGTGAGGACGCTCGACAATCTCAGCCCACAGCTCTCTCTTGGGATATAATATTGTCTTCATTTACAGAATCATCTTTTCGATTGGGGTTACGAGAATGCCCTGTGCGCCCATTTCCTTGAGTTTGCCGATAATCTCCCAGAAACGCTTCTGGTCGAGCACGGTGTGAACAGAGCACCACTCATCGTCGGCAAGGGGAATGACCGTAGGACTCTTCAATCCGGGGAGAACATCGATAATCTCCTGAAGGCGTGCCTTGGGGGCATTCATGCGCACATACTTCTTGTCCTCGGCACTGCGCACAGCCTCGAAGCGGAAGAGCATCTCCTGAAGAGTGGCCTTCTTCTCGTCGTCCATATCCTTGTTGCCAATGAGAAGAGCCTCGCTCTGCATCACTATCTCCACCTCGCGCAGGTTGTTGCTGACGAGAGTGGAACCGCTGCTGACAATATCAAAGATACCGTCGGCAAGACCAATGCCCGGGGAGATCTCAACGCTGCCCGTGATGACGTGTATCTCGGTGTTGATACCATGCTTTTCCATGAAATGTCGCAGTATGCCAGGATATGAAGTGGCAATCTTCTTGCCGTTAAACCACTCAAGTCCGGGATAGTCAATGTCCTTGGGAATAGCCAACGAGAGTCGGCACTTGCTGAAACCGAGGCGCGAGATGATGTCGGCATCCTCGCCACGCTCTACGAACTCGTTCTCGCCCACAACGCCAAGGTCGGCAACACCGCTTGCCACGCTCTGGGGGATGTCGTCGTCGCGGAGGTAGAGAACCTCCAAGGGGAAGTTGGATGATTGCACCAAGAGGGTGCGCTTGCTTGCGCTGATCTTGATGTCAGCCTCGGCGAGAAGATTCATTGTGTCGTCGAAAAGACGACCTTTTGACTGTACTGCAATTCTTAACATTTCTTGTTTTTTTATTTATTTCTCAAAATTCCGTTGCAAAATTAGTGAAAAATATGGTAATATGCAAGAAAATGTGTACTTTTGCACTCAAAATGTAATAAAATTGAGAAATAAGACACAAATTTCACTCGTTTTTGTCCTGTTTTGGTGCTCTTTGCTGTTAATAACAGGAGCATGCAAGAGCAAGGGCAAGGAGACGGCACCGCTATGGGACGATGCCGCCGACTCGATGTCGGCAGACGGATTTGACCTTGGACAGATACAGGCCAATGGCGAACTAATCATGCTCACCGTCAATGGCCCGGAGACATACTATGACTTCCGCGGAAGAGAGATGGGACTGCAGTATATGCTATGCCAGCGCTTTGCCGACAAGATTGGTGTGCGACTGAGAGTGGAGGTGTGCCGTGATACGGCTGAGATGGTGAGAAGACTGACTAATGGCGACGGCGACATCGTGGCATGCCTGTTGAAGGCGAAGGACATCCGCATGTCGAAGGACACATTGGGGATGTTGGCTCAGTGTGGGGCAGGAAGCGACTCCACGGGGTATTGGCAGGTGATGAAGGACAACGAACAGCTGATAGCCGAACTCAACGGCTGGTATAGCCCCAAGCTAACCGCCGAGGTGAGGAAGGAAGAGAGCTTCATGCTCAGTGCAAGGAGTGTGGTGAGGCATGTCTATGCCCCGATGCTCAACAGGGCGACGGGACAGATATCACACTACGACCACTTCTTCATGACATACGCGCGCCCGATACGCTGGGACTGGAAACTGATGGCTGCGCAATGCTATCAGGAATCGACATTCGACCCCAAGGCACGCTCGTGGGCAGGGGCATTGGGACTGATGCAGATAATGCCTGCAACTGCCGACTTGTTGGGATTGCCTCGCGAGAAGATATACGACCCCGAGAGCAACATTGCCGCAGCTGCCAAGTATCTGGCACAGTTGGAGGCGAAGTTTGACGATGTGCCGTCGAGATACGAGAAGCAGAACTTCGCCTTGGCTTGCTATAACGGCGGCTACAACCACATACGCGATGCCATGGCTCTCGCCGCACGCGACGGAAGAAACAGCAAATCGTGGGCAGAGGTGTCGAGATATGTGCTCAGGTTGATGGAACCGCGATATTATCGCGACCCGATAGTGAAATACGGATATATGCGAGGCAGCGAGACGGTGGATTATGTGTATCGCATCAGAAAGCGATGGCAGGAATATAGTGGGGTGAAAATGCCTGTGCATGACGTCGTCTCGCCGTCGATACCTCATCCCGCAAAGACAAAGAAGAAGAAATATACATTGATAATGCCCGAATAATTAAATAACGAAGAGATATGAAGGAAGAAGAAAGAATCAGTCAGTTGAGGGAAGAACTGCATGCCCACAACCACAGATATTACGTAGAGAACGCACCGGTGATAAGTGACCAGGAGTTTGACGCTCTGATGCGCGAGTTGCAGGAGTTGGAGGCGCGTCATCCCGAGATGCACGACGACAACTCGCCCACGCAGAGAGTGGGCAGTGACTTGGGGGGAGAATTCCAACAGGTGGCTCATCGCTATCCGATGCTGTCGTTGGCCAACACATACAACCGCCAGGAGGTGGCAGAGTGGTATGAGAGCGTGAGCAAGGGACTGCATGGGGCGGAGTTTGAGGTGTGCTGCGAGATGAAGTATGACGGACTGTCAATCAGTCTGACATACGAGAACGGTCGCTTGGTGAGAGGCGTGACACGAGGCGACGGAGTAAACGGCGACGACGTGACAGCCAACGTGCGCACCATACGCTGCATACCCCTTGTGCTTACGGGTGACGACTATCCGAAGGACTTCGAGATAAGGGGCGAGATACTTATGCCGTGGAAGGTGTTTGAGAATCTGAATGCCGAGCGCGAGAAGGCAGAGGAACCACTGTTTGCCAATCCCCGCAATGCCGCAAGCGGTACGCTGAAGAGTCAGTCGTCGGCTCTCGTGGCTTCGCGACGCCTTGACGCGTACCTATATTATATATTAGGAGCCGAACTGCCGTCGGACAGTCACTACGACAATCTGGAACATGCAAGGCAGTGGGGATTCAAGATTAGCGAGGGCATGATAAAGGCGCACTCGCTCGACGAGATTTACGCCTTCATCGACAAGTGGGACACGGAGAGGAAGAACCTGCCCGTCGCCACCGACGGAATAGTGCTCAAGGTGAACTCACTCGCACAACAACGGCAGTTGGGATATACAGCCAAGAGTCCGCGATGGGCAATAGCATATAAATTCAAGGCAGAGCGCGAGCGCACCCGACTGCTCGACGTCACGTTCCAGGTGGGGCGCACGGGAGCAGTGACTCCCGTGGCAAACATGGAGCCGGTGCAACTCGCGGGAACGATGGTGAAGCGTGCCACTCTCAACAACGAGGACTTCATCCGCAGTTTCGACCTGCATATCGGAGACTATGTATATGTGGAGAAGGGAGGCGAGATCATCCCGAAGATTGTGGGAGTGGATGTGGATAGCAGGGAGGAAGGAGCACAGCCAGTGGAATTTGCGAAGATATGTCCAGAATGTGGCACACCGCTCGTGAGATATGAGGGCGAGGCAGCGCATTACTGTCCCAACGACGCCACTTGTCCGCCGCAGATAAAGGGTAGGATAGAGCATTTCATATCGAGAAAGGCTATGAACATCGACAGTTTAGGACCCGAGACAGTGGATGAATACTACCGCCGCCGATTGATACGCAATGTGGCAGACCTGTATGACATCACCGTGCAGGACATCAATGGAGATGGCAGTCGCGAAAAGTCGGCACGTAAGATAGTGGAGGGCATAAGGGTATCGTGCCAGGTGCCATTTGAGCGTGTGGTGTTCGCTCTCGGCATACGACTCGTGGGCGAGACATCAGCCAAGATCCTCGCACGTCATTTCAAGAATATCGACACACTCATGAATGCCTCGCTCGACCAACTGACGCAGATAGACGGTATCGGAGAGGTGATGGCAAAGAGCGTTATCACTTACTTCCATACGCCAGAGAACGTGGAGATAGTGGAGAGACTGCGCGGATATGGATTGCAGATGAGTCTCACCGACGAACAGCTGGCATCGACCACCGACATACTCGCAGGAAAGACAATCGTCATCAGTGGAGTGTTCCAAAAGCATAGTCGCGACGAGTATAAGGCAATGATAGAGCAGAACGGCGGCAAGAACACCGGTTCGATAAGTGCAAAGACAAGTATGGTGCTGGCAGGCGAAAATATGGGACCAGCCAAACTGCAAAAGGCTGAAAAACTTGGTGTTAGAATCATAAATGAGGATGAATTTCTCGAAATGATAGCCTCGAAGTGATAAAAAAGGTTAAATAAAGAGATGGAGAGGAAAATAATTTCTAATTTCTCATTCCTAATTCCTAATTTTTTTATACCTTTGCACCCGATTTTCAAAAATAGTTGAATGAAGAATGACAATATAAAGAACCAGTATCGTATCAACGAACAGATACGATCGCGTGAGGTCCGTATCGTAGGAGACAACGGATCGACAGTAGTTCCAACCCGTCAGGCATTGGACATGGCTCGTGACCAGGGAGTTGACTTGGTGGAGATTTCCCCCAACGCCAATCCCCCCGTATGTCGTCTCATCGACTATTCCAAGTTCCTCTATCAGCAGAAGAAGCGTGCCAAGGAGATGAAGGCAAAGCAAGTGAAGGTGGAGGTGAAGGAAATCAGGTTCGGTCCCCAGACCGACGAGCACGACTATCAGTTTAAGCTGAAGCACGCCAAGGAATTTCTTGAGGATGGCAACAAGGTGAGGGCATACGTGTTCTTCCGCGGACGCTCAATCCTGTTCAAGGAGCAGGGCGAGGTTCTGTTGCTGCGTTTCGCCAACGACCTTGAGGAATATGGCAAGGTGGAGCACATGCCGTCGCTCGAAGGCAAGAAGATGTTCCTGTATCTCGCCCCCAAGAAGGCTGGTGTGGCAAAGAAGAGCCAACAGGCTTTGGATCGCGAGAAGAAGGCATCGGAGCAGAAGGAGGCACGCAAGTCTCAGGCAGAGGCTGAAGAGCCGAATATTGAGATTCCTGCCAACGGCGGATTGTTCGCCAATGCGAAGATGAGTGCCGACGCCAAGAAGAAATTAAATATATCAGAGTAAGAAAAGTGCGTAACGCCCGGTATATGCGTTGCCACTGTAGAATAAATAACAATTAATTTAAAATTTAAAAAAAATGCCAAAAGTAAAGACAAATTCCGGAGCGAAGAAGAGATTCCGCTTCACCGGTACTGGTAAGATTAAGAGAGCACACGCTTACCACAGTCACATTCTGACAAAGAAGACAAAGAAGCAAAAGCGTAATCTGGTACACGACACTATCGTGGACAGAAGTAACATGAAGCAGGTACGCGACCTGTTGTGTCTCCGTTAATCCCTATTGTCTAACATTTTAAAAGTAAGAAAACTATGCCAAGATCAGTTAATCACGTTGCTTCAAGAGCAAAGAGAAAGAGAATTTTGAAGCTTACTCGCGGTTACTTCGGTGCCCGCAAGAATGTTTGGACCGTTGCCAAGAACACCTGGGAGAAGGGTCTCACATACGCATATCGCGACCGTCGTACCAAGAAGCGCAACTTCCGCGCATTGTGGATTCAGCGTATCAATGCAGCCGCCCGTCTTGAGGGTATGAGCTACTCAGTGCTTATGGGTGCTCTCAACAAGGCCGGTATCGAGATCAACCGCAAGGTACTTGCTGACCTCGCCGTTAACAATCCCGAGGCTTTCAAGGCTATCGTTGAGAAGGTAAAGTAAATCTTTAGTTGACGAGTTGACAAGTTGACGAGTTGATTGAATAAAAAAGAAGAAGGAGTCTTTCTGATGAGAAAGGCTCCTTCTTTTTTTTTGTGTGTTATAGTGCTACCGACAGTTTTACGTTTATCTGGCGGCCAGTGAGGTAGTTGGGCACTGCATATTGCTGGTTGGAAACGTCGGTAACCCAGTAGTAGGAGTTGACATTGTTGATACCGAATAGATTCAGACAGTCGATGCCGAGCCATGCATTCTTAATGAAAGACTTGCGACTGCCTCGCTCGTATAGGCGATAGCTCATGCCGATGTCGGCACGCTTGTAGGCAGGAGCACGGAAGTCCTGACGCTCAAGTCCGCTATGGGGAGCGCCGAAAGGCAGACCGTCGGCAATGGCAAGGCGAAGTGTCATCTTCCATTTCTCCGTGCCAGGGAAATAGTCGGTGAAGTGGACGTTGACGGCATAGCGTTGGTCGGTAGGCATAGGCACCCACTTGCCGTTCATCTTCTGTTTGGTGCTCATCAATGAGAACGTCACCCAGGAGTCGGTGCCAGGAACAAACTCTCCATATAACTTGAGGTCGAGACCGGCTGCATAGCCGTCGCACTGGTTGCCGCCGTAATAAGTTATCTTGACGTTGTTGACATTATATGGGATGAGGTTGTGCATCAGTTTGTAATATGCCTCGGCAGAGAACTTGTATGGACGATCCTTCATCTTGAAGCGATAGTCGAAGGCTCCAACGAAATGTATTGATTGCTGACTCTTTATCTTGTCGTTGAGTACGGCACGGGTCATCCCGTTGGCGGTGACAGTGTCGCGTATCTCCTTGAAGAACGGTGCCTGATAATACAGACCCGTGGAGAAACGGAACGTGATGTCGTTGTTGAAAGCCGGTACCATGGCAATGGAGGCTCGTGGCGACACCGTTGTCTCGCCGTTGAACGACCAATGGCTGAAGCGCACACCGTAATTGAGGGTGAAGAACGACTGTCGCTCACCTCGGGAGGCGAAACGATAGGTGTCCTGCAGATAACCCTCAACGCGTGTGGTGTTGATGTGGTTGTTAGAACGCAAGGTGTAGATAAGGCCGAGACGTTCGGGATTATGCGGGATGGAATAGCCGCTGGAGTCGCGCATCTCATATTCGGAGGCCTTCTCGCTTATATCCTCAAACTTCACGGTCACCGCTCCCTCAATGTCGTGCTTGCGTGTCTTGTGGTTTGCCAACAGTTTGACACTCGCCACCTTGGACGTAAGGTAGTTGCGTGCATGCTCCATATATGTCCCGACTCCGAGGTTTTCGCTTGTCTGGGTGTCGTCGAGCCAGTATTGACCTTGGATGTCATAGCGTTCCTGCTCCTTGCTATAGAAAGCCGAACCTAGAAGCGACAGTTTTGTTTGGCGTTTTGCCCCGAACACGCGACTTATGGAAAGACTGCCGAAGAAGGTGCGGAAGACATCCTTCTCCTGGCCGTCGAAATATACCTTAAACGATTTCACGTCTTCCATCGTACCGAATGAAGTCTCGCGGTCGGTAGGTCGGAAGTTGTAGTGATTCTCTGAAATATTCCCCAAGAAGTCTATCGTCCATAGTGAGTCGGGACGGTAGCTGATGAATGTCTGATAGTCGAGATAGTTGGGGCGGTATTCACCCTTGGTCTCAAGCGAACCGAGAAGATAGCGGTTGGTCTTGTATCTCAGGGCATGGCTCATCGACAGACGCTTGTTGCCCATGGCGGCAAAGGCAGTGCCGCCAAGCAGCGACACCGTAGCTGAGGCCTCGGAGCGGGTGGGGCGGCGGTAGGTGATATCCAGAGCCGACGACATCTTGTCGCCATACTTTGCCTCAAATCCTCCCGAAGAGAAGCCCACAGCCTCCACCATGTCGGGGTTGATGATACTCAGTCCTTCCTGCTGGCCACTGCGTATGAGAAGCGGACGATAGATCTCCACATTATTTATATATACAGAGTTCTCGTCGAAACTGCCTCCACGCACATTGTATTGTGACGAGAGTTCGTTGTGGGTGCTCACTCCTGCCTGCTGTTGGATAAGTTCCTCAACAGCATTGCCCGATACCGAGGGATTGTCTTTCAGATTCTTCACGTCGAGCTGTTCGGTGGCGGTGGTCTGACGCCGTTTCTCGGTGACAACCACCTCGTCGAGGGCATCCATTGCCGACAGGATTATCTTAAGAGTCTGTTTGCCCCGTGGCCGGCGTAGAATACGCGTTTTTGACTTGTAACCAATCATTGAGAACTTGACGGCTACACTGTCGGCAGAACGAAGCGTGATGGAAAAACGGCCTTTGAGGTCGGTCATTGTGGCCTTGCCTTGCGACAAGCACGATACAGATGCCAACTCAATGGGGGAGTCGTTGGAATCTACAACTCTTCCGGTTAGGGTGAAGTCTTGTGCCTGCAATTCGCAAAAGGGCAGGCATATAATCAATAAGAGAATTATATTTCGTAACATATAATATGCATATTTTATTTAATTATATAAACGAAAACAGAGCATTTTTATTATTAAATAGTACAAAAAATAAGTCATTATTGCTGATAAATCATCACTTTAACAATATTTTCAACTCATTCTTTGCAAGTTCGAAGAATAATTCCTACCTTTGCAACGTCTTAAACGACCTATTTTATACGAGACAGTATTAACGTTAAAAAACATAAGTATATGAAGATTTCTCACATCGAACACCTGGGCATTGGTGTCCAGAGTATTGAAGAGGCACTCCCGTACTTTGAGAATGTACTGGGATTGAAATGTTATGCAATAGAGGAAGTGGCTGACCAGAAGGTGAAGACCGCATTCCTTAAGTGTGGCGAGGTGAAGCTCGAACTGCTTGAGCCGACATCTCCTGACAGCACAATCCAGAAATGGCTCGACAAGGGCAACCATGGTGTTCACCATGTGGCTTTCTGCATTGAGGACGGTGTTGCCAATGCATTGGCTGAGTGTGACGAGAAAGGTTTGCGTCTGATTGACAAGGCTCCACGCAAGGGTGCCGAGAACCTCAATATAGCATTCCTCCACCCGAAGTCAACAGAGGGTATCCTCACTGAGCTTTGCGAACACTAACTTTTTTAATTAGGAATTAGGAATTAGGAATTAGGAATTAGGAATTAGGAATTAGAAATTAGAAAATATAACAATGAGCAAACAATTAGAAAAAATCAAGCAGCTTATCGAGAAGCGCGAGACAGCGCGCATCGGTGGCGGCGAAAAGGCCATTGAGAAGCAGCATGCCCGTGGCAAATATACAGCCCGTGAGCGTATTAATATGCTCCTGGACGAAGGTAGTTTCGAGGAATATGACATGTTCAAGCTCCATCGTTGCACTAACTTCGGTATGGAGAAGAAGCAGTATCTTGGCGACGGTGTAGTAACCGGTTCGGGTACTATCGACGGTCGCTTGGTGTTTATCTTCGCCCAGGATTTCACTGTTAACGGTGGTTCGCTCTCTGAGACAATGGCGCAGAAGATCTGCAAGGTGATGGATATGGCAATGAAGATGGGTGCTCCTGTCATAGGTATCAATGACTCGGGTGGCGCACGTATCCAGGAGGGTATCAACGCTCTCGCCGGATATGGTGAGATCTTCGAGCGCAACATCCTTGCCTCTGGTGTGATTCCGCAGATTAGCGGTATCTTCGGTCCTTGCGCCGGTGGTGCCGTTTATTCTCCTGCATTGACCGACTTCACCCTGATGATGGAGAACACCTCATACATGTTCCTCACAGGTCCGAAGGTGGTTAAGTCTGTCACTGGTGAGGACATCGACCAGGAGCATCTTGGTGGTGCCAGTGTGCATGCCTCTAAGAGTGGTGTGACTCATTTCACTGCAAAGACAGAGGAAGAGGGTCTGCAGATGATCAAGACCCTGCTCTCATATATTCCATCCAACAATATGGAGACAGCTCCGCGCAAGAAGTGCGAGGATCCTATTGACCGCTTGGAGGATGCCCTCAACGAGATTATCCCCGACAATGGTAATGAGGCATACGATATGTATAAGGTGATTGGCGGTATTGTGGATGACGGCGAGTTCTTCGAGATCCAGCCTAAGTTTGCCCGCAACATCATCATCGGTTTTGCCCGCTTCAACGGTCAGAGCGTAGGTATCGTGGCCAACCAGCCTTCGGTATATGCCGGTGTGCTCGACGTTAACGCCAGTCGCAAGGGAGCCCGCTTCGTACGTTTCTGCGATGCGTTCAACATTCCAATCGTCAGCCTCGTTGACGTTCCCGGATTCCTTCCCGGAACAGGTCAGGAGTACAATGCCGTCATCCTCCACGGAGCACAGTTGCTCTACGCTTACGGAGAGGCTACAGTGCCCAAGATCACCATCACTCTGCGCAAGAGCTATGGCGGTAGCCACATCGTAATGGGTTGCAAGCAGTTGCGTGCCGACCTCAACTATGCATGGCCCTCTTCAGAGATTGCCGTTATGGGTGCCTCAGGTGCCGTTGCAGTGCTCTGTGCCAAGGAAGCCAAGGCAAAGAAGGAAGCAGGAGAAGACGTACAGGCATTCCTCGCCGAGAAGGAGGAGGAATACAACGACCTGTTCGCAACTCCTTATCAGGCAGCGAAGTATGGATACATCGACGATGTAATCGAACCTCGCAACACCCGCTTCCGCATCTGTCGCGGATTGGCTCAGCTTGCCACCAAGCGCGAGTCGCTGCCAGCCAAGAAGCATGGTAACATTCCAATGTAATTATTATGAAAGAAGACAAAAACGTGTATGCAGCCATTGCGCTTGCCCTGCATGAATTCATGGGCAACAATGTGCACGACAAGATAACGGGAGTTATCACCATTGACGAGCGCAACACGCAATGGAACGGTTATGCCCTGAGCATGACCCCGCTGCCATCTAAATATTAATAAGATGAAAGAGTATAAATATACCATCGATGGCAAAGAGTATAAGGTTGCCATCGGCGACATCGTGGAGAATGTGGCTGACGTCACTGTAAACGGTGAGCAATATAAGGTGGAGATGGAGCCTGAAAAGGAGCCAGAGAAGCCGAAGCCTGTTGTAAGACCCGTAGCTCCCGCAGCAGCTCCAGCGTCGTCTGGTTCTTCAAGTGCAAGTGCCAACACACAGAATGCCGTCAAGGCTCCGCTGCCAGGTGTGATCACCAAGATTAAGGTGGCAGAGGGCGATACCGTTGCCGAAGGCGACACTGTGGTCGTTCTTGAGGCAATGAAGATGGCTAACAACCTTGATGCCGAAAAAGGCGGAAAGGTGACGGCTATCCTCGTACAGCCTGGACAGACTGTTATGGAAGGCGACCCGTTAGTGGTCATCGAATAAGTAATGAAGTAATAGTAATATAAAAGAAGTAAAAGGGAGATAAAAGACAAATGTCCAATATCTCCCTTTTACTTCTTTTATCTCCCCTTATCTCCCTTAAACCCTGTTATTCTCGGGGAAAACCACCTTTGGCTGGAATGTCTTCGCCTCCTCAAAATCCATCAAGGCGTAAGCTATGATGATACATACGTCGCCCACCTGCACTTTGCGTGCGGCGGCACCATTGAGACAGACACAGCCGCTGCCTCGCTCCCCCTTGATGATATAGGTCTCGAATCTCTCTCCGTTGTTGTTGTCAACTATCTGTACCTTCTGTCCGGGAATCATCTCGGCGGCATCCAGAAGATCCTCGTCAATGGTGATGCTGCCCATATAGTTGAGGTTGGCCTCAGTGACAGTCACGCAGTGCAACTTTGACTTTAATACTTCAATCAACATATCTCTCTATCCCTTATATTTAATATGGTCAATAAGTCGGATGGGTGTTTTGCCGCAATACACGGTGATACAGCCCACCACATGGTCAGAATCATTCCAGTCATTGATATCCACAAGCGTATTCCCGTCAACAATGGCAAAATATTCCACGTCGAGACCATCGACAGCGTTGATGTCAGCCACAACCTTGTCGTGGGTTTCCTTTAGGGAATGGGTTTTGGCATACTCGGTGCTGGTTTTGAGAGCTTTGTAGATATTAGGGGCAATGGCTCTCTCATCGGGGGCAAGCAAGGTGTTGCGGCTTGAGCGTGCCAATCCGTCGTCGTCTCTGACGATGGGGCATTCCACAATCTGCACACCAAGGGCGAGATGCCTCACCATAGCCTTGATGACTGCAATCTGCTGCCAGTCCTTCTCGCCGAAGTAAGCCCTGTCGGGGCGCACAATATAGAACAGGCGGCTGACCACCTGGCATACGCCGTTGAAGTGGCCGGGGCGGTGGGCGCCTTCCATTACCGTGGATACAGGTGGGTATTCAAACTGACGTGTGTCGGGAGTGGGGTACATCTCATCAACCGACGGAGCGAGGACGTAGTCGGCGCCACACTGCTCAAGCAGATGGCAGTCGGCCTCCAGTGTGCGAGGATAGTTTTTAAGGTCGTTCTTGTCGTTGAACTGAGTCGGGTTGACAAACACGGACACTACAGTGATACCATTCTCTGCCACACTGCGCCTGACGAGCGAAGCATGGCCCTCATGAAGTGCTCCCATGGTGGGAACGAGTCCAATCGTCTTTCCTTCCTTGCGCGCATCGAAGAGCGCGTTTTGAAGTTCTACAATCTTGCTATATACTTTCATTTCTATATATGTATTCTTGCCATAATTGCTGAAATCGGGTGCAAAATAACACATTTTTTGTCAAATATGGAAGAAATATACCAAAAATATCCAAAATAAAAGTTTATTTTTAGCAAAAATCAAAAGAAAATGCCGTTTTTTGGAAAAAAATTAGTATCTTTGCAGTGTCAAATCATAATTATATGGCAAAGAAAATATTATTCATCAACCAGGAGATTTCACCGTATGTCTCCGACAGCGAAATGTCCACAATGGGAAAAAATCTCCCGCAGTTACTGCAGGAGAAGGGTTCTGATATTCGTACTTTCATGCCCAAATGGGGTAATATCAACGAGCGACGTGGACAGTTGCACGAGGTGATTCGCCTTTCTGGAATGAATCTTATTATCAATGAGACCGACCATCCATTGATTATCAAGGTAGCATCCATTCCGCAAACAAGAATCCAAGTCTATTTCATCGATAACGATGACTACTTCACCAAACGTCTTATGGGCAAGGATGAGAATGGGGCAGACTACAAAGACAATGGAGAGAGAGCAATTTTCTTTGCGCGTGGTGTCTTGGAAACTGTGAAGAAGCTGCGTTGGATACCCGATGTCATCCATTGTCAGGGATGGATGAGCGCAATAGTGCCATTGTATATAAAGACAGCCTATAGGGATGAGCCTTCATTTGCAAATGTTAAGGTGGTGACATCACTCTTTAACAAGGAGATTGAGGGTGACTTAGGGTCAGACCTGCGTCATTTCATCGAGTTCCGTGATGCAAATGCCGAGGTGCTTTCGGCTTATCCCGAACATCTTGACTTCAATTCTCTTTCCAAGATTGCCATCGACTTCTCCGATGGGGTTATCGAGGCAGAATCGGATATTGACCAGTCGTTATTGGAATATGCAGAGGGCAAGGGCATACCAGTGCTAAGGTATCCCGGTGATGACTACAAGGCTGCATATAAGGAGTTCTTTGATGGAATTTGCGGGGAAGAGTGAGAATTGTAAATAAAGAATGAAGAATGAAAAATCAGGAATTAATAATTAATACTTCAAGATTAATGAAAATACGGATATTATTGGTTGCAGCCATTATGTATTTGGGATTAACGGCTTGCGACGATACTACTGACACATTAGGAGATTCACTCACGCATACGGCTGATAAGTTTGAGCTGCTTACGGATACATTCGGAGTAGCTACTAATTCAATGACAGTTGACTCAGTGTTGGCATCGAGTATGTTTCCATACATAGGTAACGTAAAGGATAGCGAGACCGGGTCGTACGTCACAAGCAGTTTTTCGTCTCAGTTGAGTGTATTGCAGACTATTTTCTATGCATCGCCTAAAGAGGATAGTCTGAGGTGCGAGAAGGACGAATGGGGCAACTATATAGCAGACAAGTGCTATATTGGCATTTATTTCAATGGTTTTAAGGGAGATTCCCTTAATACTTTAAAGCTAAAGTTGTATGAATTGGCAACGCCGCTCGACGAGGGAGTGAAGTATTATAGTAATTTTGATATCGTAAAGGGTGGTTACGTACGTAATGACGGACACGAATTACAACTGGCGAAATCATATACTTATCAGGGTCTTCTGACTACCGAATCAATGCGTCCTGTAATCATCGACCTCAACAAGGATGAAGTGTA
Organism: uncultured Prevotella sp.; assembly: GCA_945830345.1. Classification (GTDB taxonomy): domain Bacteria; phylum Bacteroidota; class Bacteroidia; order Bacteroidales; family Bacteroidaceae; genus Prevotella. The sequence continues at coordinate 9,865 of CALZYS010000022.1, read as the reverse complement.
TGTGGACAGAAGCGGCAATAAGTATAAGAATTATGGTACTTATCTGCTTACGTCATTCTACAAGCATCCTGAGTATTTCACTTCATCATATAATTTCATTCATAATGTATGCCCTGGTTTCTATTTTGAGCATACCAACGGTATCGGAAATATGGGTGAGGTGGCTTTTGTCAATTTGGCTGTAGGATTCAAGGCATTGAGAGGCGACACCCTAAGTGCAGCGGAAATCACTTTCCCTGGCACGGAGGAAGTGATGCAGACCACCTTTATCGACAATGACAAGGAGAAAATGCGCGAATTGGCCAATGACGAGTCATGCACTTACGTAAAGAGTCCGTCAGGCATATTTACAGAAATGACTCTCCCCATTGAGAGTATCAAGAGTGGACATGAGAATGACACTATCAGTAGTGCAAAGATAATTGTTCCGAGGTATAACTATACTTCTGACGAGTCGATGTTTGCAGCTCCGGCATATATCCTGATGCTCCCAAAGGACAGTCTTTATTCATTCTTTGAAAACAAGAATGTTCCTGACAGCAAGACGTCTTATCTTGCCACTTACAGTTCGAAGAGCAACTCCTATACGTTTAACAATATCTCCGACTTGGTCAACACGCTGTGGCGGAACAAGGAGAATGGCAAAGGTGGTAAGGATTGGAACAAGGTTGTATTGTTGCCAGTGACGGTGTCCACTAACTCTTCGACGTCAAGCGCTACAACAAACGTGACAAATGTCACAAATGAGATGGGACTAAAGAGCACAAAGCTTGTGCGTGGCGATGGTACTAAGAACTCAAGGCTGAAGATAAGTGTTATCTACAATAAATTCCGTAAAGAGTAATGGCTGACAATTTTTTGGAGAAGCACCGCGAGGAATATGAGTTGCGAAAAGTAGCCTACCTACGCAAGAAGAAACATCTGCCTAAGCTGAAGGCAAGACAAATAGAGCGCCCCGATGACGAGGCGCTCTAATTTTTTTAGGGGGTATATCAGTCAATTATGTTTTATTATAGCTTATTGTATCTTGCGAATTTGAGCAGTAATTGCTTGGTGCCTGAGTTGCGGAACTCCACCGTTGCCTTGCAGTTGTCGCCCGTGCCTTCCACCTTGATAACCTCGCCAATACCGAAGCGCGTGTGCTCTATGCGATCGCCGGGTTGTAATGGGGAATCGGATGGAGAGGAGGGGGTGAGGCTTGGTTGCGGGGCGGGGCGGAGGGGAGAGCTCGACAGCGAAACTGTCGAGAACGGTGGCTGGGAGGGCATGGCTGTGGAGCGGGGCTGGGAGAATTTTTCTCCTTCAATTTGGAGGAAACGGGGATCGATGTCGCGGATGAAGCGTGATGGAGTGTCAAATTCCATACGTCCATATCTGAACCTGTTTTGTGCGCAGGTGAGAAAGCAGTGCTTCTCTGCCCTGGTGATAGCCACATACAGAAGGCGGCGTTCCTCTTCCAAGCCTCTCATACTGTCGCTGCACATAGGGGAGGGGAAGATGTTCTCCTCAAGTCCTACCACAAATACAGTCTTGAATTCCAGTCCTTTAGCCGCATGTATTGTCATCAGTACCACCTTCGGTTCGTCGGAGTCACCATCGCTGTCAAGGTCGGTCATAAGCGATACCTCCTGCAGGAAGTCTGTCAGCGACACATGATCTCCCAAGTCTTCCTCCTTGCGGCCCTCCACGAAATCAGAAAGACCGGAAAGAAATTCCTCGACGTTTTCCTGTCTTGCTATGTCCTCGGGATCTTTTCCTGAGAATATATCCTTTGACATACCGCTCTCTTGGATGATGTCGCGTCCGAGAGTATAAGCATCGTCGCTGATGCTACGCTGCATCCATCCTTCGAGCATGGAGCAGAAATTATGCAGTTTGGTATGCGTGGCCTTGCTGACATCAAGTCCACACGATTCGGAATTGTTAAGCACCTTCCATATACTGATGCCCTTCTCCGTGGCTTTCTCCACAACCTTCGACAAGGTGGTGTTGCCAATGCCTCTTGCGGGATAATTGATGATGCGCTTAATGGCTTCCTCGTCATCGGGATTGGCCACCACGCGATAGTAGGCTATGATGTCCTTAATCTCCTTGCGCTGATAGAAGCTCAGACCGCCGTATATCCTGTAGGGGATATTCTGCTTGCGCATATATTCCTCGAAACTGCGGCTCTGTGAATTGGTGCGATACAGTATGGCGAAGTCACTGTAGGGACATTGTTCGCTGCGTCGGAGTCGGGCTATCTCATTGCATACGATCATGGCTTCCTCCTTGTCGCTGTATGCCATCTTCAGCTTTATCTTCTCGCCCTGTTCATTTTCGCTGAAGACGTTCTTGGGTATTTGTCTTTGGTTGTGCCTTATCAGACTGTTGGCTGCATTTACTATGGCCTGTGTAGAACGGTAGTTGCGCTCAAGTTTGAACAGACGTGCGTTATTGTATGTCTTTTGGAATCCGAGGATATTGTCGATATTAGCTCCACGAAAACTGTATATGCTCTGAGCGTCGTCGCCTACTACACATACCATCTGGCGTTCCTTTGTAATCTGATTGACAATGGCTTGTTGGGCAAAATTAGTGTCTTGATACTCATCTACAAGAACATATTCAAATTTCTCGGCATACTTACGCCTTACCTCCTCGTGGTTGGCAAACAAGAGGTAAATGTTCATGAGCAGGTCGTCGAAATCCATGGCGTTGGCTTGTCGGCACCTGTCGCTGTATCGTGCATAGATATCTTTTATAGCCGGCATTCTGTGTTGCATGTCGGTAGTGACTGTACTGTTGGAATTTGCATATTTGGCGGCAGTCATAAGATGGTTCTTTGCCATACTGATACGATCAGCCACTGCAGCTGGTTTGTATATCTTCTCGTCGAGATTCATCTCCTTGATGATGGTCTTGACGAGCGAGCGTGAGTCGGTCTGGTCGTAGATTGTGAAATTGGAGTTGAAGCCGATATGGTTGGCTTCGGCTCTTAGGATATGCGAGAAGATGGAGTGGAAGGTGCCCATATTGATGTAGCGTGCCTGAGAGCCTACGATGGTCTCTATGCGCTGTTTCATCTCTTTTGCGGCCTTATTGGTGAACGTCAGTGCAAGGATGTTCCATGGCTTTAGTCCTTTCTCGCCGATGAGGTAGGCAATCTTATAGGTGAGCACTCTCGTCTTTCCCGAACCGGCACCGGCAATAACGAGTTGCGCGCCATCGCAGTATTCTACGGCGGCGCGTTGACTCTCGTTTAATTCATTCAATATATTATTATCCATCACCTCATCAACACCTTATAATACTTTAATACTTTAATATTTTAATACTTTAATATTTTACCCGTTCTCCCACTTGCTCAGCAATAGCCTTCATGCCCTTAATGCTGGGATGACCGTTGATTTTTTCAATGTCTCTCAGTTCGATGTATGGTATGCCGTAGTGCTTGCAGATTGTCTTTACCGATGTATTGATTTCCTCAGAGAGCTCGCTGTTGAGAATGAAATAAATATCAACGTTGGGATAATGCTTTTTCAGTCCGTCGAGCATACAAGCCATGGCAGGACGGAAGGTGTAAAGTTCCTTGTTAGTCCAATCGCCATATTTGTATTCGCCAATGGGGGAATGAGCCCAACAATCGTTGGTGGCACCGAAGACGAGAATAATGTCGGGGCAACCGAGATACTTCAGACGGTTGACAAATGAGCGGTTGGAGTAGTCCTCACGATGATAACCAGTGAAGCATATCGTGGAGCCTGAGAATGAGTTGTTCTTGTCCAATCGCCATCCCTTTTTGGTTATCAACTGATGCCACCATGTCTGTTCCACTGACGTAACGTCGGTGTTCTTTTGCTTGCCATTGAAATACCATACAGCATTGGAGTCACACGACAGGTAATTTTCGAATGTACTATAAGAATCACCAAGTATCGACACTGCAGGTCGATATTCACGCGAAGACTGTGCCCAGGTTATGGACACAGTCATCACTGATATTGCTAAAAGAATTATTTTTTTCACAGAACTTTAATCTTTTAATTTTTTAATATTTTAATTTCTAATCCTAGATTAGAATCTATATCCTAAGGTTAGCATGAGTTGATGGCGCTTGTCGCTCACCTTGCACACCTCAAAGTTGTTGTTTGGCAGGCTTTCGCTATTGGTATTGTCTGCGCAATCGTAGAAGGGAGAGAACTTTCCGTTGGTGGCAGAATACTGATAGGCCAAGTCGATGCTAAACTTGTCGATGTTGTATCCCACACCGGCAGTCACCCTATAGGTGTCCTCCCAGTTGGTGAAGTCAGACTGCGACTGATAAAAAACTCCGTAGGAATCAAGTGTGCCGTCCTTCACGCCGCTCTTGTTGTACATTGGAGATACATAGTTGAATCCAAGTCTTACGGCAAGCGCAGGGTCAGGTTTGAATTCCGCACCCATCTTAAGTGTTGACACACCCTTGAGAGTGTTCTTGGTATGCTGGTTGGTGGCATATTCACCATAACTTTCCTCATTGCCGTAGTAGTCATAACCATCGATTACACGAGTGTCAGCAGTTGAATAGTCAGCGTATTCGTATGACAATCCGAGGGCAAGGTTGTTGCCAACAGTGTGTCCGAGACTGGCCCCAAACTTCCATGGAGTGTAAAGTTTGAACTCATAGGACTCTGCAGAATATGGGTCAAACAAGTCAACAGATACACCGTCAGTCAATTTAGACATGCTTGTGTGGTTGCTTGTTGTGAGTTTGTACCATGTGGGAGTGGAAACCGACAGACCAATACGGAAGGGTGATTCCTCAACGGGGCGGAAGATGATACCAGCCTTGATGTCAACACCAGTACCAGTGATTTTCCTCGTGTCCATAACCTCCACCGTACTGCTTCCAAGGCTCTCGATATAGTCGGAGAATCCGTTGTAGTGAACATCCTGCACACCGACAGTCAAACCCCAGTAAAAGCGGTTGTTCACATTTCCACTGATATTGAAGTCATATCTTCCGATATATCCCGACTGAGCACGATACATATCGTAGGCGTTTCCGTCATAGCCATAGAACATGCCATTGCCCTCTTCATCTACCTCGTAATTGATATTGTTGGCATAGAGGTAGTCTAACTGACTGAATTGGATATAATCGGATAGAATGTATCCATTATCATCAAAATATAAGAAATCTTCAACGGCTGCAAACTTGTTGTAAGTCAGCTTGTTCTGTGCCGAACCATTAAGTTTTCCTACAGCATTCAGAATCTGGTTGAAGTTGCGGCTCTTGGAGTAGTTGAACGCAAAGTTCATAAACGACTTGCTGTTAGTGCGCATACTATAAACAAATCCTGCCTGGTCGAAACTTGGCACAGTCTTGTGGTCGGAGCCGTAGGTTGTGACATCCTGCTGGGAAGTCAAACCGAAAGAGAGGCTTGCCGACGAACTACGGAACAATCCAATACCCGCAGGGTTGGTGCTTATAGTTGAGATGTCGGCACCCAATGCCTCCATTGCTCCACCCATACCGATGTATCGTGCCGTACCCGACAGTTCGGGTTTCATCAAGTTGGCATTCTCGTATGTCTCTTGGGCATTAGCGGCGATAGCCACCATAGCCATTAATCCAAATATAATCTTCTTCTTCATAATTCCTAATTTCTAATTCTTAATTGACTTCGTCGATGACTGGCTTCACCTCAGCATAGCTCGAGCAAGCTCGGCTCTGCGTTCGGTTCGCGCAGCCATTCTTCATTTTTATTATCGTCTTCCGCCTCGGCTTATGCTTCCGCCGGAGCGTGAACCTCCGAGACTTATACCACCGCTGCGACTTCCGCCGCTAAAGCTGCTGCCGCTGCTGAAGCTACTGCTGCGAGTGCTGCTCGAGTTGTTTACAGGTTGATAGCGTCCCGAAGATGAGTTGATATTATTCCTTTGGTAAGATACATTGCGGTTGGAGTTGAATCTGTTGGATGTGCCACTTCCCGTAATAATTCTGCTGGTTCTGTCTCGGTTGGCAATGCCCGCACTGATGCTGCGGCCAGAACCGAATGCAGATTTAGGACGTCCGTATGTACCATTGCCGTGGTTGGCAGTACCAGCACGACCAGTGCCGTAGTATCTTGTCCCACTGCCTCCGCCGCCATAAACCGGATAATAGTGTCCATGCCATCCCCAATCGTAGTAATAAGAGTAATATGGTCTCCAACCATACCATCCACCGTACCATCCTGCGTATCCGTAGTACCATGGGTCATACCATGGGTCATACCAATAGCCAGGACCATACCATGAAGAATAGTACCATGGGTCGTAGAACGAGCTCCAGCCATACCATCGGTTGAAACGGCCGTCGTTATAGCCATGCCAATAGGCATTGCTGCACTCATATCCATCCCAACGTGCCATACGTCGTGTGCAGGCATAGTCGTCATCGGCCATCATGGTGTCGTGTCTTGACTTGCCTTTCTTCTTGACATTGACAGTGGCAATCTCATTGCCAAGCGAGTCGATGGCCACCACCTGACTGCCGTTGGCGAGGTCGCCCTCCCAACATTCCGTGCGGTTACGACGGTTGTAGTCATCCACGCTCCTGTTGCTGCCAGAGTAGTATGTGTCCTTAGGCATTCCGTAAACCTTCTTTGCCTTTTCTACATTTTTCTTGGTAGGAACGAAGTACATGTCGTCCTGCGCATTCATGGTAAGCGGCATTGCTGCCACTAAAGCTAAGAGAATCAATGGTCTTTTCATGTCTTTTTCTCCTTATATTATTAAAATTAATAAATAACTTTGTTTTCTGCTGCAAAGTTACGGTTCCTTTGTAAAATAGCAAAGAGGTTTTTCCTAAAAATGCGTGGGGAAATCCCTATTATCACCTTCTGTGCTTTCTTTCCTTATTAGGTTTCATCTCTTTGGGGCTTTCTTTTCCTTCTTTGGCTTCTCTGCAGGTTGCTCATCTTCTATTCCCATATACACGGGGGCGAATTTAAAATCAGCCTTTGTAAGATAGCGCACGTCATATCCGCCCTTTGCCTTGATGGTATATGTCTCTTTAAGTTTCTTGAGCTTCTTCTCGGCTTTTTTCTGATTCTTGCCAAACAATACCACGCAAGTGCGGTTGGGCATTTGGATTGAGTTGAAGTAACTCTTTAACTGAGCGGAATATTCGTCACGACCCAGCAAAAACTTGGTCTTTGAGTCAATCCAAGAACTGTCCACCCTCTGTATGTCGGTGAAGTAAACCGTTGAGTCGGCAAACGAGGCAGAGAAACCAAACAGGTATCTTGGGGCTACCTTATTCTTGGCGTTGACCTGCAATGCCAATCCTGAACATAATAATACCAGTGCCGCAATGGCAATCTTAATGCAATTTTTCATCTATTCTGTTTTATATTCTTAATTTCACTTATTCTTATCTTTATGACTAACTGCCGAGATAAGCTTTGAGGGCATTGCTGTTGGAATTGTTTCTCAACTTGCGTATCGCCTTTTCCCTTATCTGTCTTACGCGTTCACGTGTCAGTCCGTATCTCGCACCTATCTCCTCAAGGGTCTTCTCCTGGGTGTCGATGCCATAGAAATCCTTAATCACCAGTCTTTCGCGCTCCTTGAGTGTGCCGAGCACCTTGCGCAGTTCCTCGCGCAGCGATTCCATCAGCAATTCGTTATCCACGGTGGGCGCATTGGTGTCGGCCATCACGTCGAGCATACTGCCACCTTCATCATCCGAGAATGGAGCGTCAACCGACACATGGCGGGTGTTTGCCTTGAGAGCGTCATCCACCTTTTCCTCTGGGATGTCGGTGCTGGCTGCTATTTCCTCCACCGACGGGCGACGCTCGAATTCCTGCTCAAACTTGTTGAGGGCCTTGTTGATCTTGTTTACCGAGCCCACCTGGTTGAGAGGCAATCTCACGATGCGGCTTTGTTCAGCTATTGCCTGGAGGATGCTTTGTCTAATCCACCATACGGCATAGGATATGAACTTGAATCCTCGTGTCTCGTCAAATTTCTCAGCCGCCTTTATCAGTCCCACGTTGCCCTCGTTGATGAGGTCGGGGAGGGTAAGCCCCTGGTTCTGATATTGCTTTGCCACTGACACAACAAATCGAAGATTGGCCTTGGTCAATCTTTCGAGTGCCTTGCGGTCACCCTTGCGTATCTGCTGGGCGAGTTCCACTTCCTCTTCCACAGTCAAGAGTTCTTCTTTTCCAATCTCCTGTAGGTATTTCTCTAAAGAAGCACTCTCACGGTTGGTGATTGATTTGATAATCTTCAGTTGTCTCATCTTCGGCTACTATTTAGTTAAAGGATTTCTGGCTTTTTGAGCCTATCAGATGCAAAACTATAACAAAAAAACGGAAACACCAAAGGAGTGCTCCGTTTTTTTATGTTTTTTAACCGTTATTCGGCTTATTCATGCCATATTCTGCTTATTCCTGTAATGGAACGGCGAAGTAGCCCTTCTTGCCGGTAGGATATATACCTTGTATATAGAGCACGGGTTCCTTGCTTGTCGAAGCGTCCTTCACTGCCTTCTGCAGGTCGTCGATAGACTTGATTGACTCGTCGTTCACCTTCTGGATGATGAATCCGCGACTGATACCTGCGTCGGCGAGTTTGCCCTTGTTCACCTTCAATACTTCGAGACCATACTGGATGTTCATCTGCTTCTTGGTGTCCTCGGTCACAGGGCGGAATGATGCGTCGAGCACGTCGAGGTCGGCCTTCTGCACCACCTTGGTTGTACCCTGCTCATTCTTCAGTGTGACGGTCTTTGTCACCTTCTTCTTGTTGTGCAGGTAAGTAAGCGTGAGTTTGTCACCCGGACGCTTCTTCGCCATCAGCTCCTGCAGTTCAGCCATTTTGGAGAGCTTCTGTCCGTCGGCTTCGATGATGACATCGCCTTCCTGTACTCCTGCATCGGCGGCAGCTCCGTCGTCAACCACCTTGGCAACATAGATTCCCTCCATTGTGCCGAGGTCAACCTCTTTGCCTTGGTCCTTTTGGGCATCCACCCAGTTCTTCACGTCGCCGCCCTGTATGCCGAGCAATGCGCGCTGCACAGTGCCATACTGCTTGAGGTCGTCAACCACCTTATTCATAATGGTAGTAGGAATGGCAAAACCATAACCGCTATAAGCTCCCGTAGGAGAGTAGAGCATGGCATTGATACCAACCAGTTCGCCGCGGGTGTTCACCAATGCGCCACCTGAGTTACCCTGGTTGATGGCGGCATCTGTCTGGATGAACGACTCCACACCGTTGGCACCGAGCGAGCGCGCCTTGGCACTCACGATACCTGCGGTTACGGTGTTGTTCAGACCAAGGGGATTTCCCACTGCCAGCACCCATTCGCCAATCCTCAAGTCGTTGCTGTTGGCAATGGTAATGGCGGGCAGATTCTTGCCATTTATTTTGATAAGGGCAAGATCGGTGGTCTTGTCTGCACCGATGATGCGAGCCGAGTATTCGCTGTTGTCGTTGAGCGTTACAGTGAGTTCGTCGGCACCGTCAACAACGTGGTTGTTGGTGACAATGTATCCGTCGGCAGAGATGATGACTCCCGAACCGGCAGCCTCCTTCTTTGGAGTCTGAATCTGTCGCTTCTGAGTGCCGCCGTTGCCACGTCCGAAGAAACCACCGAACGGGTCGCTGAAGAAATCGCTGAACGGATCGCTCTGCACGTCAACAGTCTTAATCTTACTGTTCTGCACATACTTGATATATACAACCGATGGCAGAGCCTTCTCGGCTGCATACGTAAGATCTACAGGTTGACCTGCTGGTGTTGCTGCTTCAGCCTTGTTGAATGCAGCCACTGAAAATACGATTGCCACAAGGCAAATCACTGGAATAATGTAATTAACAATCTTTTTCATCTTCTTAGATATTA
>CALZYS010000021.1 GCA_945830345.1 uncultured Prevotella sp. | reverse complement strand
CCCTTGGCGGGGTTGGCAGCATTTTTTCGCAGACACAGAAGGAATGGCGCGACTCGCTTTCTGTGCTCAACCGTCAGATAATGTCGTCTGAATATTCATCCGACCTCTATCTGCGCAAGGCTGCCGTCAACCTCGAACTCCAGCAGTGGGATTACGCCATCGAGACATATAACGACATCCTGAGGCGCGAACCGTCCAATCCCGCCGCACTCTTTTATCGTGGTTATGCCAATGGCAAGATGCGTCGCTACGAACTCGCTGCCAACGACTATCGCTCCTTCCTCAAGGTGGCTCCCGAGAATGTGGATGGAATGTTGGCATTGGCGTATATCTGCATCAAGCAAGGCAAGAACAAGGAGGCTATGGACAATTACAACCGCATCATCGAGATATTCCCCGACCACTCCGTGGCATACGCATCAAGAGCTCTCCTCGAAAGTCAAGACGGATTCCTCGATGCCGCCCTCATGGATTGGGACAAGGCCATCGAACACGACGCCAAGAATATCGACTACATCGTCTCCAAGGCCGACCTTCTCATCCGCATGAACCGCAAGGCCGATGCCCGCCGCACCCTCGACGAGGCAGTAAAAAGAGGTGCTCCCCGCGGCCAGCTCCAGGAATACTATAATAAGACAAAGAATTAATTTAGGGAGTTAAAAGGAGATATAAGAAGTTATCGCTCCTTGTGGTCGCTCCTTTTATCTCCTTCTATCTCCTTTTCCCAAAAGATATTCTCAGAATTTTGTAGTTTTTCGTAGGGCTGCTGAGTCTAATAAGCAAAAACATAATTATTAGAGAATATGAAAACAATAAAATTGATTATGCTCGGCCTTGTAGCAGCAACTGCCACAGCCAGCGCTCAGCCCAAGTTGAAGGGCTATGACAAAGAGGACATGGACCTGAATGTGAAGCCCGGTGCCGACTTCGTGCAATATGCCACCGGCACATGGCTCAAAAACCATCCCCTCGATGCTGAACACATGACCAACGGCGCTTTTATGGATCTCTACGACCTCAACCAAAAGCAGATTAACGAACTGATTCTTCAGTTTGCCAACGAACCGCAGCAGCCTGGCACATTGGGCTATAAGATTGGTACATTATATAATCTTATGATGGACAGCGTGCGCCTCAACCGAGAGGGATATGAACCGCTGAAACCCTATCTTGAGAGATTACGCAACGTGAAAGGCCGGAGCGAATATTTCCGCCTCACAGCCGAGATGGATCGCCGTGGCGAGAATACGATGATGTTCTCATGGGGTGTACAGGCCGACCTGCGCAATGCCGGACACTATGTCGTGAATGTGGGTCAGGACGGACTCGGTCTTGGCGTGAAGGATTATTATATCAACGACGACGACCAGACAAAGGCAGTGCGCGAGGCATACAAGAACTACGGCAAGAAACTGTTCACCCTCATCGGCTATAGCGAGGAAGAGGCAGCCAAGAAGGTTGAGGCAGTGATGGCCATCGAGAACCGTATCGCTCAGGCAAGCTACGACAAGGTGAAACTGCGCGACATCGACGCCAACTATCACAAATACACCTATGCCCAACTGCTGAAGGAGTTCCCCGGCATCGACTGGACAATGCTGTTCTGGGTGAGCGGTTGTCCGACGTTCGACGAGATTGTCGTTCAGCAGCCCGAACCCATCCACGAGGTAGAGAAGATCCTTGCAGAGACATCCCTCGACGACCTCAAGTCCTATGCCGAGTCGCGCATTGTGGGTGGAGCAGCCAGTGCTTTGTCTGATGATTTCCGTCAGGCATACTTCGACTTCAGCAGGATAATGAGCGGTCAGCAGCAGGACATGCCCCGTTGGAAGCGTGCCAACGGATTGGTGAACAGTGTGCTTGGCGATGCCATCGGTCAGATGTACTGTGCCAAGTATTTCCCAGAGTCGAGCAAGAAGCGCATGACCGAGATTGTCAGCAATCTGCAGAAGGCCCTCTCACAGCGCATCAGCGAGACAACATGGATGAGCGATGCCACCAAGGCTCAGGCCAAGGACAAGCTCGACAACTTCATCGTGAAGATTGGTTATCCCGACAAGTGGAGAGACTATTCCAAACTTGTGGTCAACGACACACTGTCGCTCTATGAGAATCTTGCCAATATAAGTGAGTATTTCCTTCTCGACCGACTCAACAAGAGGGTGGGGAAGATGGTTGACAAGCAGGAGTGGCTCATGTCGCCGCAGACCATCAATGCATATTACAATCCCACCACCAACGAGATTTGCTTCCCGGCAGGCATCCTTCAGCCTCCCTTCTTCGACCCCGAGGCCGACGATGCTGTCAACTATGGAGCCATCGGTGCTGTGATAGGTCATGAGATGACCCACGGATTCGACGACCAGGGATGCCAGTTTGACAAGACCGGTCAGCAGCGCAATTGGTGGACTGCCGCCGACAAGACTGCCTATGAGAAGCGCACCAAGGTGCTTGAGGATTATTTCTCGGGTATTGAGGTAATCAATGGCAAGAAGATCAATGGCAAGCAGACACTCGGTGAGAATATCGGTGACAACGGTGGCTTGCATGTGGCATTGCGCGCCATGCATGATGACAAGGGAGTGGCAGGCGACATCGACGGACTTTCTGCCGACCAGCGTTTCTTCCTCGGATGGGCTCGTATATGGGCAAGCAACAATCGTCCTGAGTATTCCGACATGCTATTAAATATGGATGTTCATTCGCCTAATTCAGCTCGCGTCAATGGTGCTCTGCCCCATATCGATGAGTGGTACACTGCCTTCAATATCAAAAAATCCGACCCTCTCTTCATCCCGAAGAGCAAGCGTGCAAGGGTATGGTAATATAATAAAAGATTTAAAGAGTCCCGTGTCAATACGACACGGGACTCTTTATTGAAGTTATTCGTTTAGCGAACTTCGTGCTATCGGGAATGTGAAGTAGGTGTCGGGGAAGGGCTCGTTGGCAAGGGTGAAATGCCACCACTCGCAGTCGTAGGGCTTGAAGCCGTGAGCCATCATTGCCTTCTGCAGTATCATGCGGTTGTCATACTGCTGCTGGTTGATGGGCTTGTAGGCACCAATCTGCTGTCCCGGAATAACGTCGGGGTGGGAGGCAAGACCGAAGTAGTCATAGGTACAACCCATATCCACCTCCTTCTCCAGCTTCATGTCGAAGAGGGTGAGGTCGATAGTACTGCCGCGGGTGTGTCCCGACTTCTCAGCCACATATTCCTGGGGCACGAGCACCGACTTGTCGAGTTCGGGGTAGAAATACTGCTTCATGATAGTGTCGTTGACATCCTTTGCCCATGCCATGAAGTAATCCACTGCCTTCTGAGGGCGATAGCCGTCGAAGATCTTCAGTCGATAACCCTGCTTGATGAGGTCGTCGCTCACCTTCTTGAGCGAGTCGGCAGCCTGACGAGTGAGCATGGCTATCGGTTCGTCGTAACCGGGGATGCGGCGACCGATGAAGTTGTATGTACTGTAGTAGCGGATCTCTAATATGGCATCCGGCACTACGTCGGTGAGGACAACAAACTGCGAGGCATCCTCCTCGGGAGCCTTCACCTTCTTGTCGTCGTTGTCAGAGCAACCCGCAAGGATTGCGCATAGCAAGCAGCAAATAAATGCTGCATGAATCTTAATAATTACGTCTTTCATATTATTTATTTTCGTTGTTTAAGGGAAGAATTCATTAACCTTTGTTTTGGTGAGACTTCCGAATTTGTATATGTCGGAGATGGTGACGTGGGAGGTGGATGTCTTGACATACAGCTTGTTGTAGAGGTCGCTCAGTGTTAGGGCGGGATTACTTGATACAAGTTGCATAAACTGGTAACAGAACTCGTTGGACAGATAGACACCGAGAATGGGGTCAACATCATCGCCATGCACACTCGACGTCTCCATGGCATTGGCCGACGTCATGCAGAACACTCCGGGAGTGGTAATCGCCTTGGCAACCGAACCGCTATAGCATGCCTCAATGCACACAAACATCTTGCGGAATCCGGGATTTGAAGCTATACGGTCAATCCATCCGGCTATCCGTTTGTCAGGAATGTCATACAGATTATTGCCGAGCCACGACAATGTGCCATTGCTCTTGCCGTGTCCACACCAATAGATGAACACGTTGTCGTGAGCATTTATTTTAGCCGCCAAGTCGGAGGTGAGCAATTGTTCGAGATCATCGGGAGTGAGGTCGTGGGTGCGATAGTCAATCTGTATGTTATCATAAAGATTGTTTCCTTCGCTTGTGTTCTTCACTACACCTCTAAGTTTGTTGTGCTCATTGAATGCCAATTCGTCGTTGACCACAAGCAGGATATGACTGTCGTCAAAGCCCTGACTTTTCAGCAGATGATACATCGCGAGTACATCGGCGTCATGCCTGTAGTTGTCCCATCCGCGGCTTGTGGCGATGAGGATTGCCCAACAGTCGTTCCTTTCGCCGTAGTCCTTGGCGTCGGGCACATTCTTGCTGCTTGCCAAGTCGATGGGGTCGAGAGGTTTCCAACTCTCCACACCGCCTTCGGGATTGCTGCGCAGGGAATGATTCTTGGTGTCGAAATAATAAGGCACATACACCTCGCCATTGTGGGTGTACCATTGGAAATAGCATGTGTTGAGCTGCACGCCGTTAAGGAAATCCCAGTCGCCGCTCGCTCCGTTAACCTGGGGGATGACTCCCTTGTCCATCTGAGCCATGGCGGCGGCTATGCCGTCGCTCTGCCATGATGTCTTGACAAGTGATTCTTCGGTAAGTCGGCTGATGACATCATTGGCTGACACACCGAGAACCGACGAGCCGTAGGTGGCAAGATAGGCCATGAGGATGGCGTCGTAATAGAAAGCCTCGCCATAGAGTGAGTTGCCGTTGGCCACGAGAGGGTAGCGGGTGGAGAAAGCCTTATTGAACCCATAGTTGACATCGGGCGCAAGAGCCATTCCCAAGGCTTCCTTGTATTCACTCCATGAGTCGGGCATTGTGGCATTGTCGGTAAAGACTATCGTGGGCATGGGCAAATTCTTTGCATTGCGCTCTGCCGCAATCTTGTCGGCCATGAGGTAATGATTGCTGTTGCCCGAAGCTAAAATTATTCCTGCCTCGTAATCATTCTCTCCGCATTCCTCGGCAACTTCGGTGATAGCCTGCCGCAGCTCGTTCTCGTCTGCAGTGGTATTTATCTCCTTGACAGCCATGACGGGCATTTCGCGCTCGGTGGCGATGAAAGGCGACCGCTCGCTGAATGACTTGCCGTAGATGTCATTCGATGCCACTACTGCCATCTTGTCGAAGCCTATCTTGTCGAATAGGGCGATAATCATTTCTGCCTGCGACATGTCGCTCTCGCTGAGAAACCATGTAAAGCCGCTATTGTTACATTGACGGTGGAGTTCAACGGAAGTGGCCTTGGGGAAAATCAACGGTTTTTTGCCCACGCCCGCAAGCATGGATACTCGCTTGGATATGTCGTAGCATTTCCTTGCGGTGGACGATCGCGAAGGGGCAATAATAGCAGTGACTGTGGAGTCGAGTATGGCATCCTCCATATTCAACTCCCAGTCTTCGTGGTCGCAATTGTACCACGTGTAGTCCACTTTCACCCGAGGACTTGCCTTCTGCGCCTTCCCGATTTCCTCCATCGCCAATTGGGCTGTGCGGCGGAAGGAGATGGTGTCGTCATTGGTGTAGAAAACAGCTACCTTGCGCTGTATTGTCTTCTCAATGTCGCCACCAGTGCCCGGAGAGCCAGGCAGGGCATCGTCACTGCAGGATGAGAGGCTTCTCAGGATCAATAGAGCGAGTAGCCCCAAAGTTGATTTTCTTTTTATACTCCCAAAGTGTATATTCATATAAATTTAGTCTTGCTTCCCATGAACCAATTTCCCAACTAAGCACTTTCAGCTTCGCTCCCACGAAGGCTCCGAGAAGGAATTTAAGAGAGGCATCCACCTCAGGTGAGTAGTCATTGTCAGTGAATAGTTTGTCGAGATCCAAATCGCCTGTTCCCTCAAACCTCAGTGATGGGCCAATGCGAAGTGTGGGGCCTACGCAACCATATACCATGCCATCGGCTTTTAAGAACAATCCTAATTCGGCCACGGCTTCTCCTAAGATATGCCCCGACTGGGATGACGAACTGTCTGTATGTTTTTCAGAGAATAAACTCCATTTGCCTGAGCTGTCAGTATAGACGCAACCTAACTCATAATTGTATGAAAACGAGCCTTTCCATTGGTAATACATTCCTGCCTTCACCTTTCCGAGAAATTCCACAACAAACCCTGGAGACGAGGTGACTACAACAGGAACTGGACCCAAGAAATATATAAAGTGGGCTTGTGGGAAGGGGACAATAGTAAATGGTGGCAGTGATATTTCTATAGGAATTTGCATACCAACCCTAAAATCATATTTAAGTCCAATATTCCCGAATATGGAGCTTTTGAACTCCTTAAGATAAGGCTTTGGCCACCAGCCACTCCATCTCATGCCTGTTTCGAGTTTCATTCGCAAACCGACATTGATTTCTCCACCCAGATTTGCAAATCCCACCTTTACCACTTTGTCATCGCCAAAAGGAAAATATAAATCCTTAATATTTACCATCGCATGAATCAGATTGCGGTCGAAGTCGAAGTTGGTCTTCGCCAAATCCTCCACCATAGTATATGGAATGGAGTCGAGGGAAGTGGGTGTGTAATTCTCATCGTCGTTGCTTACCTCGTTTTTTTCGGGGATAATGGCCACGGGATGATACACTATGCTGTCGGCTGTCACTTCCTCGCGATAGTAGTTGCTGTTGATGCCGCCGTCGTTAGTGCGTGCCTTTTCGTCGGGATTAATATACAAGTCGGACGTGAGGTTGTATTCGCCGGGGGGAATAACCTGAGCAAAGTCGGCAGGACCGATATTAACCTTCAGTCGGTTGTTGCCTGCATCCGACGTGCTGAGTATCAGTCCGACGAAGGGCAACTCGTTGTTGGCTCGCCATACTACGACAAATGAGCTGTCGGTAATTTCCTTGTCGATGGTTTTCAGATATGGCTTGCTGACGGTGATATACGAGGTGTCGGAACTGACGAGCACGTCAGAACTATTGAGAAACTTGTCGTGTGACAACACTATCACTTGTGCCGTGTCGGCTGTCGGTTTGTCGCCACCGCCATTGCCTGGTCCATCGTCATTGCTACATGACAATAATGTGGCTGTGAACATCATTAAGAATAGGCTGAACCGAAATATTGATTTCATGTTCAACATTGCACTTGTCAATTGCTTTGTTTTATACATAACTTAATATATTGAAATTGTTAATTTTTCACAATCTTGCGTCCGTTGATGACATACACGCCCTTGGGCAGCGAACGGAATGCCTCGCTCAGTGTGGTCTGCTTGCGTATCAGGCGACCGTCGATACTGTATATGTCATGCGTTGCCTCACGCGGTATCTCGCGGAACACATCCTCCATGCCTGTGGGGACAAATTCACTGATATGCAGAGCTGCAAACATTGCATAAAGAGTGCCGCTATCAGTATGACCATCCGTAGATGAGCTATCTATGTCGAAGGAAGTATAGCCATTGGCGACCAGATGTTTCTCCATACTTTCTTGATTGATGAAGGGTACAACCTCGTCGGAAGGTGAATGATAGAATGTTATTTTATCTGTCTTCTCCGGCTTCCATGAATCATATACAAGGGAATTCTCCTTCAAGTGATATACGATATCCTTCATAGGCTCGCTCTCCTCGTCGAAGAATTCTGGCTTCACGATTTTATCCAAAGGCAGACTCTTGTCGCTGCTGCTGCCATACGTCTTATATATGAAGTCGTTAATGTAGTCGGTGTCATGCTCCTTTGAGTCGAACAGTTCGGGCAGATACTGCACAAAGTCATCTGTGAACAAGTCCTCGTTCTTCACCTTATATCCTCCCGCGTCAATCATTCCGCTGAGGATAAGCGGCAGGGCTACAGGATATTGCGACACATTATCCTCAGCCAACTTGCGGTAGTGTGAATACATGTCGTATGGACCGCCACCGATGATGCAATAGTCAATCTTCGGCAGTTCATCACTGCGATAGCCCTCAGCAACAAGTCGGTTGACCCACATACCCGAGTTTCCGCCCTGCGAGTAACCCAAGTTGAGCACCACGTTCTCAAATTCATATCCCTCAGCCTCCATCAGTTTGCGACCGGCAAGGAAGGCATCGATATTCACTCGTGCCGTAGCCCTGCCCTGCAGATACTTCTGGTTGCGCTTTACATCAATGCCGAATCCAAATCCGTCGGACTCAATCATAATGTAATTGGAGTTGGCGAAGACTCCTTCGAGAGAGAAAAAATCCGTCACGTTGGTAGCACGCTCTTTGTCGTCGGTGATGGTATAGTGGTTAATCAATCCGCATCCCTTGGCCTTGATGGCCTTGCTGTGTACACTGTTAGTCATAAAGATGGCAGCTGAGAGCACAATGGGAGTCTCGCCGTCGGCATCAACTGTCTCATAGTTGAAGTCATAACGCCAGAAGCCACTGCACTCCGTGCGGTTGACTATTCCTATTACAGGTTCGTCAGTGGTCTCTGCCACCGCTAATGTCGATACTAACAATATCGTCAGAATGACAAATGTTCTTCTTAATACTTTCATGATGTATGAATTTTAAATTCCAAACTCTGTTTATTTTAACTTTTAACGCTGCAAAAATACAAAAAACATCCAATAACTACAATTTTTTTCACGAAAAAGTTGTGTTCATATCAAAAAAATATCCGTATTGACTGATTTTTTATATATTGACAACTATTATTTTTAATAAACATTGTTGAATATCGAATTATATAATTACTTTTGCACGTTGATTATAGGAGATGTTGGAGTGCAAAAATCTCGGTTCAAAGCCTTTGAACGCTCATCCAAAGCCTTTGTATCTCCGTTCAAAGCTTACGGATGGAGATACAAAGGCTTTGGATCTTATTTAGGCAGTAGGGTGTAATGATTACACAAGTTAGGTTATAACAGTTTCTCAACTACCTTTATAACACTTTGTAGTTAGCCATCATAAAACAGTCAGTAAGCCTGTCGTTAAATCATAACCTAACATTATTATAATCCCAAACGATAGCCTACGGTGACGGAGAACACACTGCTGTGTATCTTGTCGCTGATTGGCATGTCGTTCAGGTCGCTCAGTCCAATGCGATATTGTGCCTCGAGGATGACATTCTCATATTCATAGGAAAAGCCTACTGGTATCGAGATGTCGAAATGCTTGTAGGCTTCCTTCATGTCGAGATCTTCCGACAGATACACCTTGCTTCCCTCCTGTGCGGGATTGCCGTCGGCATCATAATAGATTATATTTCCGGGATTCAACTTGTCGTAGAGGCCCGACACAGTGTTATACTTGAGTTTGGCTGAAAGCATGAATCCCAACTGCACTCCAGCTTTCAGGGCAAAGTTGTCGGTGAGATAGAGATTGCATTTGAGCGGAACATTCAGAAAGCCTAAGTTGACCCTCATATCCTCAAACTTGGTGAAATTATACAGATTCTCCGAGCCTGCCTTCTTCTCTCCCAAATGGAAGTCCTTGATCTTCTCGCTCTGCATGGCATACATTGCGCCCAAGGTGATGCCTATTCGGTCGTTCACCATATACTCGACATCCACTCCGCCCTCGTAACCTAACTTATACGACGAACTGATTGACTTGCTGTCGTCTTCCAGCCATAGTTTGTCGCCTTTCAGTTTAGCAAGATTCACTCCCACCTTCGGGATAATCGACCATTCGCCTGCGTTGCGCTTCTGAGCATTGGCATTAGATGCCAAGCCACAAACAATCAACACTGCCATTAATCTTGAAATAGTTTTCTTCATAATCGTTTGTTTTTCAGTTGATTTTGTTATCTTTAATCTCTTCGCACGCCACCATCTCTACGCCACGATATACCACATACACTTTATGGAGCGTGGTTGTGCCTATTTGCTGCTGGGCGTTGACGGTGTCGGCATAGCGGCATACTTGAGACTTTGCCTGCTCAATGGCTGAAGACACTTGGGTGTCGGGGGCCTTACTGTTGAGATATTTCAGTTCGACTATATAGGAATGCTCCATGTCGTCGTATATCTCCTGGATAGGACGGAGGAAGATGTCGGCATAGCCGTTCTGGTTGTCAAGCTCGGAAATCGGGCGGTAGAAACGGCAGAGGCTTGTCAGTGCAAGGGTGTAGCCATGCACAAATGACTCGCCTTTTTGACGGTCACGTTGTGAGGCGAAGGTATAGATGCTGTCGGCTATGTATTGGAAGAAAGGCTTAAAGTCGCCACAGTATGCCATGAGCTGCTCTTTCTTACGTATTCCGTATTCATCGTAGGTGAGATCGTTGTCGCTGTAAGTGTCAAGTAGATAGGAGAATATCTGTTCACGAACAACCTCATTGGGGATGATGAACTTGGTGTCTCCATGATAGCGACCTCCTATTGTGACCAATCCAAAATAATACAACAGACTGATGAAATTGTTGTCCTTGGCGATGTCCTCGGCAGGGAATCCTTCCTTTATCTCCCCCGTGACAAAGCCTTGCGACACAAGTGTCTGTATGACAGATGCATCGTGGGCAAACTCCTTGTCCTTGCGTATGAGCATACGCAGTTTGTTATAGTCAACACGTATGTTCTCGTCAAGCATTGCGTCAGGTATTCTGCATCTGTTGTCCAAATATTTATACATAAAGGAAAGAACCATGTTGGAGTTGTACATGGTTGTTTCGCCGAATGCTTGTTTTGCAAAACAGTAGTTGTCATAGTAGGGCTTCATCGTCTCAATGAGTTCATCCACGGTGTGATGGAACTCATAATGCTGGGAGTAGTATGTCAGCATCTCGCGCACTTCCTCTTCGGTGAAGCCTACCATCTCGTTGAAGCCGTAGGCAAGGGAATAGTTGGTGCCGATGTTGAATCCGCTCGTAAGGTCGTCAAGCGTCACTGGACTTACACCTGTGATGAAGACACGCTCGATTGATGAGTAAGTGCCTGACTTTATTGTGTCGAAGAATGTGCGCAGGTAGCCGGTGCCATGCGTCTCCTTACGGTATTCCTTTTCACGAGCGGCGTCTGAAAGTATGTTGTTGGTGAAATGATCATATTCGTCGATGAATAGATATATCTTCTGTCCAACCTTTGAACATTCGTCACATAAATAATCCAATTGTTCAACGCAACCGTTTTTATTGCAAAGTTCTTCCTTTATTCCAGCAGGCAAATATGACGCATATTGGTCACAAAATGAGTTGAAACGAGTGTTGCAATGTGCATCCAGCGCATTTCGGTAGTTGCCCAAGTCGGCATTAACCACCGCAAAGTTGAGGTTCAAGACAAGATACTTGTTGCGGTTGGGCGTTGGGTTCTTGCCTATATACAAGTCGCCATAAAGTTGCTCAAACTTGTCTGCCGCATTTATGTCATAATAGTGATGGAGCATAGACATAGTGAGGCTCTTGCCAAAGCGGCGAGGGCGGATAAAGAAGAAGTAGCGATTGGAGTTCTCAATCTTCTCTATAAATCGGGTCTTATCAACATAATAATAATTGTCTTCGCGAATTGCCACGAAGTTCATCATGCCGTAGGGAATGCCCTTGGGTTTTCCTGTTGTATTTAGTTCTTTCATACGAAATTATACCAAGTTGTCTTTTATTTACGTGCAAATATACGATATTTTTTTCGATTTGCCCTAAAATATTATCATTTTTTAATATTAAAAGATATAAAGAAAGACAATTCATTGGATTTCTATATTGTAAACACTTGATTTAATGACTATTTATATTAGCGTTAAAGCGTTACAACGTTACAGTTGTTTTTATTATTTTGGACGACCAGAATTATATTATAGAATATGTATAAATTATAATTTTTCGAAAAATTATTGTAAGAATGCTTGTTATTTCTCGGATAATAACTATCTTTGCTAAATAATAATAAAGATGTAATATATGAATCAATATGATTACCTTATAGTTGGTGCAGGACTTTATGGTTCAATGATGGCATACAGACTTAGAAAGCAAGGCAAAAAGTGCCTTGTGATAGATAAGCGCGAGCATTTGGGTGGCAATATATATTGCGAGAATGTTGACGGAATCAACGTGCATAAGTATGGTGCGCACATCTTCCATACTTCAAACAAGCAGGTGTGGGATTTCGTTAACTCAATCGTGCCGTTCAACAGATATACCAATTCACCATTGGCAAGATACAAAGACAAGTTATTCAACTTGCCATTCAATATGAACACTTTCTCAAGGATGTGGAACATATCCACTCCTGCAGAAGCAATGCAGATAATTGAGGAACAAAGGCGTGAGGCGAAGGAGAAACTCAATGGGCGCGAACCTGAGAATCTTGAGGAGCAGGCATTGATGCTTGTGGGCAGGGACATATACGAGATTCTTATCAAGGAATACACCGAGAAGCAATGGGGCAGGAAGTGTGCTGACCTTCCGCCGTTTATCATCAAGCGCCTGCCTGTAAGGTTCGTGTACGACAATAATTATTTCAACGACTCATACCAAGGTATTCCTATCGGGGGATACAACAAACTGATTGACGGTTTGTTGGAAGGATGTGACACAATAGTGGGAGTGGATTTCTTTGGCGATTGTGATGACAAGCCCAATATAAGGAATTGGAGAAGTATTGCCGACAAACTGGTATTTACGGGCAAGATTGACGAATT
Organism: uncultured Prevotella sp.; assembly: GCA_945830345.1. Lineage (GTDB taxonomy): Bacteria > Bacteroidota > Bacteroidia > Bacteroidales > Bacteroidaceae > Prevotella. Next base: position 15,839 of record CALZYS010000021.1, on the reverse strand, counting down.
CTACTCTTATCAATACGGCAAACTTGACTATCGCAGTCTTAGATTTGAGCACGAGGAATATGATGTTCCTAATTATCAGGGAAATGCGGTGGTAAACTACACCTCGTCAGATGTGCCATATACAAGGAGCATTGAGCACAAGCATTTCGAGATGTTTGGCGACAAGGTGTATGATATCCCCAAAACTGAGGTTTCCAAGGAATATCCGCAGGAATGGCATGAGGGTCTTGAGCCGTATTATCCCGTGAATGATGCCAAGAACATGGATTTGTACGCCCGATACAAGGCATTGGCAGATAAGGAAGAGGAAGTGGTGTTCGGAGGCCGATTGGCCGAATATAAATACTATGACATGGCTCCGATTGTAGAACGAGTATTAAATATGGACTTATAGTATGTAATTCATGCATCGCATTTTATTATGAATAATATGAAGGTTTCAATATTGGTTCCCATTTATAATGTAGAGAAATTTTTCTCACGATGTTTGGAGTCATTATTCTCTCAGACATATACGAATATTGAATATGTTTTTGTAAACGATTGTACCCCAGATAATAGCATGACGATACTTAGTGATATGTTGCAAAAGTATCCGTCACGCGCAACTATGGTGAAAATCATTAATAATCCTGAGAACCTGGGTATTGCAATCGTAAGAAACACTTTACTTGAAAATGCTACTGGAGATTATATACTTTTCGTTGACAGTGACGACTGGATAGAGAAAGATATGGTGAATAATCTTGTTGATAAAGCCGCAAGTACGGACGCTGATATTGTGGGATGTGATTATTATGAGGATTATCCTGACAATATGGTTATACGCAAGCAGCATTATCCGTCAGACCATATAGAGGCGATGAAAGCAATGACATTGTTGAGGATTAAGGGAGTTTTGTGGAAATTGTTCATTCGTCGTGATTTGATTGTAAAGAATCATTTGTCTTTTATACCAAATATCCATTTTGGGGAAGATTATATTTTCTGTTGCAAACTATTCTATTTTGCCAAATCCATTTCAGCCGTAGATAAGGCTTTATACCATTATGTGCAATATAATCCCAATAATTATTGCAGTACTAATAGTGATAAAAGAATAGAGAGCTTTGCCAATGCAATTAGAATGGTGGAAACGTTTTATAAAGAAAAGGGTGTTTATGAAATATTAGAACCTGAATTGCAGCAGAGGAAATTTTTATGCAAATCCTCTTATGTCTTAGACAAAACACATAGAAATATCAGGAAGTGGGCGAGCCTGTTTCCTGAGTCTAATGGTGTTTGGCGAAATATAAACTATAGTACACCTAACAAGATAAAGTTCTTATTTTCTGAGATCTTTGCCAAGTTATTTTGTTAGTTTCAAAACGTATTTTGCAAACGAATAAATAATCTTCTGTACTCGTCCTCTTTGCTTCAGCTTGGGAAGAAGTGAGACAAGAGGCATTTCACTTTCTGTGTAAAGATTCTCATAATCCTTGAGTATGCGCTCGGGGAATAGTTCCGACATCACTTTTCGGCGTTCTTCGGCATGCAGTGTGCTTTGAGTGCTGCTCATGCCTGTAAGGTCGTAATTGGCGACTATAGTGTCAACAACTTTCACCTTGCAATTGTCGAATATAATGGCTTGGACATTCACCTTCCAATCAGCTATCAGTTTTAGACTCTCGTCGTATGGATGCCGCTCGAATATCGCGCGACGATAGAATGTGCCTTGATGGCAAAGAATCTCTTTTTTCAATGTCAGGAATGTCACTTCGCTTCCAGCTGGTATGCCACCATAAATTTGACCAGAAACGGAATTGCAGACATTGCCAAACAAAATATCAGCATCACCTTTTTGCCTGTCAATCTCTTCAAGTACATGGGGAGAATAAAACGAATCACCCGAATTCATAAAGTTGACGTATTCTCCATGCGCATGCTTCAAACCTTTGTTCATGGCATTATATACACCACAGTCACGCTCTGAAATCCAGAAGTCGATATGTTCGGCATATTGACTGATTATCTCCACGCTTTCATCGGTCGAACCACCATCAATGATGATGTATTCTACATCTCTGAATGTCTGGTTTATCACACTTTCTATTGTGCGACGTAATTCCTTGTCATTGTTGTAGTTAATTGTAATTATCGTGTATTTTGCCATAAGTTCAAAGATTTAGTTTGCTGTGTCTGTAACGCATATATAATGAAGAGGGAAGCAGCAGCATGAGACAACCTAAGATGCTGAAACCAATCGCGCGATGAACTGACATTGCGTAGATTAAATGACGACGCATATAGCGGAGAACGCTTTTCGTGCGCTTATCCCGATAATGACTTGGAAACAGCGCAATGCGTCCTAACAGTTCGTTTGAATAAAACAATTTGTTGAATATGGCATGCTTTAAGTTTTCATGTGCAAATGAACGGATTTCCTTGTCAACGATGTCAAAACGCAAAAGGCGATTGTCGATATAGGCATCAATGTCTTTGTTGAAATAGTCTTTAGACAATGACGTTTCGCGCATAGAATAGATATATAGAGGTTCGTCTATAATACTGGTCTTGTTGGCATGAACAAAACAGCTGATATTGAAGATGAAGTCCTCGTCGGTCTTGAGTCCTTCTACGTTGCGGATATTGAATTGCTCAAGCATCTGACGCTTGTATATCTTTGTCCAACACTGGGTGTATATCTTTTTCTTCATAAGAAAAGACTCCACTCCATGGTAATGATCCAAAACGGTAGTGTTGTGCGTATAGTCGAAAGTGCGGGTTGTGCCATCCTCATAGCGTTCAAGATAGTTGCAGCATACAATGTCGGCATCATTATTCAGGGCTTCGCCTATCATACGCACAAACATGTCGCTCTTAGGTTCATCGTCACTGTCAATCATTGCCACATATTCACCTTTGGCTATGTCAAGTCCCCTGTTTTTGGCAGAAGCAGGTCCGGAATTTGGAATATGTAAAGTGGTGACAAAAGGATAGGTAGAGGAATAATTGTCACATAGGGATGGGGAAGCGTCGGTGGAGCCGTCATCAACAAGTATTATCTCCATGTTGATGCCCTTGTTGGCAAGCACTCCATTGATGCATCTTTCCAAATATTCCTGTGTGTTATATACTGGAATGATCACACTTAGTTGTATGTTGTCATTCATAACTTCTTGTTTTATTGTTTTATTTGGTGCAAAAATAGTGTTTTTTTTCGAAATTACAAAGGTTTTGCATGTGTTTTTCTCGTTAATTAGTGATTTCTTTCAAATAATCACTGATTTATCAGATGTTTTTTGTATTTTTGCAACGTGTTATTGGAAAAGATGAAGCAAATATGAAATGGAATAGTAAATGGGCATGGATATTTGCCATGGCAATTATGGTGTTATTAGGTTTGACTGCCTGCGACAACGGCGGTAAGCCCAAGGTGGTGGTGTGCGTGCCGGTGTATGGACAGAGTCTTGCCATGGGCGAGGAGGCAGAATTGGTGACTGACATTGATGGGCTTTCAAGCAAATGGGAGGGAAGACTTGTGGGGGAAGGTCTTAACGACGGTTTTGGATATTATGAGGACAGAAGTTGGAAAAAGAGGATAAAAAGAATTATCAGATATGGTAATAGAAGAAATGAGAACTCAGCTTTTGCCATGGGGGAGAGTCTTGCGGGCGCATTCGGCAAGGATACAATGGTATGCGTGTTTGCCGACGGAAGGGGTGGAACAGCTATCTCGCGTCTGATAAAAGGCAGCTATCCATACGATGCTCTTATCCAGGATATTCAAAAATCATACGAAGAAGCAAGGGAAAGGGGTATGGAGTTTCTTGTGCCTGCCGTGTGTTGGATGCAGGGCGAAAGCGATATGTTTGACTATACGAGAGTGAATTACAGGCAAATACTCAAACAGTTTGCCATTGATGTCAACAAAGATGTGAAGCGCATAACGGGACAGCAGAGGGATGTGAAGATTATTGGCTATCAGTCGTGTTGTCTGACAAAATGCTATAAGTTCAATCCTACAGATTATGACTGCTATGAGATTTCGATACCCCAAGCTCAAATGCAGTTAATCAGGGAAGATTCGCTTTTTGTGGCTGGAACTCCTGTGTATCATCTTGATTTTGTGGATGACAGACTTCATCTTGACGGGAAGAGTCAAACTGTTGTAGGGCGATATAACGCTGCGGCGGTAGTGGATATAGTGAGACAAGGTGATTCTAATCAAGGACTTTACCCCGTCAATGTGAAGAGTGAGGGAAAGACAGTAATCATAGAATTCAATAATATAAGCGGTAAATTGTCATTCGACACCATCAATGTGATTAAGGTGAAGAATTACGGCTTCAGTGTTGTCACTCCAGACAATAAAGACATTGCTCAGAAAGTATGTGTCAACAATAATAATATCGTGATAGAATGTAGTGACGACACCAAGGGCTGCAAAGTGAGATATGGCGCAAATGGCGAGAAAAACAAGTCGGGCAGACGATTGGGTGCACGTGGCAATCTCGTCAGGCGCAATGCTTCAGGACTTCCTGCCTGGTGTTATATGTTTGACGAAGCTACCACCGAGAGATAGAAAGCTAATTCTATCAAGAGGAAGATAGCTCCACAACAGTCGCCGGTATATCCTTGAAGACGATGCCATATCAGGCGGTAGAGGAAATACATCACAAGGCATGGAGCGAAGACAAGATATTCCCAGTGGATGAGAATTCCGACTTGAGACGACCATAGGTAAAGCACAAGTACTGGTAACAAGCCTTGAACGGCAAGACTAATGCCCGATGAAAAAGGTGGACGTCGATAAACGACTTTTGCCTTGGCTTCCGACTCAGTGCGGGCGTAGGGCATCATACTGATTATCTGTGAGGCGACCATTTTAGAAAATGGATCACCGGCGAAGATGACAAAGGTAGCTGTGAGCGGGGGAAGACTGTAAAGGCAGAAGAAAAGAAGGAGGACATAGACGAGCAGGCCAATCACTCCGTATGTTCCTATGCGCGAGTCTTTCATTATGTCGAGAATGCGTTGGCGGTCATTGCCGCCTCCACCGAATCCGTCGAAAAAGTCGCAAAGTCCGTCTTCGTGCAATGCACCTGTGGCAAGGATACGGATGGCTATGGCAAGAACGACGGCAATAGGATAGGGGAAGAGCATACTTGCGCTATAGAGAGTGGCAGCCATAATGCCGCCTGTGAGCCATCCGGCAAGTGGCCAATACTCTACTACACGCCGATAGCAACTCTTGTCGGGTTGGGCAATCCGCCAAAAGGGCATGCGGGTGAAGAATATCAATGCGGCAAGTGGCGTTTCCCACCATCGCGTATTGTCAATAGACACTCTCATTGTCAGAAGTATTTTGTTATGTTAGCGTTCTTGAAATTATTCATCTCGTTGATCATCCTCACAGCACTGTCGATGATTGGGAATGAGCACAGTGCTCCTGTTCCCTCACCAAGACGAAGGCCTAAGGAAAGGATTGGCTTGGCATTGAGAAGACTGAGCATACGGGCATGTCCGCCTTCATCGCCGCTATGTCCAAACACCATATAATCGACTATTTCGGGATATAGACGTGAGGCGGCAAGAGCACATGCAGTCATGATGAATCCGTCAACCATAATGACAAGATGACACTCGGCTGCACGAAGCATTGCACCAATGGCGGCAACCATCTCAAAACCACCGAAATAACGAATAATCTCTTCAGCTTTGCTGCTGTCAACAGAAGATGACTTGAAGTTTGCCACCGCCTTTTTGAGTATCTCGTATTTACGGCGTATTCCCTCGTTGTCAAGTCCAGCTCCAGCACCAACACATTCTTCAAGAGGGATATCCCCGAAAAGACTCATCCATATACTTGACGGCGAGGTGTTGGCAATGCCCATCTCGCCAATACATATTATGTCGCTGCCATCGTTGAAACAGGCATCTGCCATTTCGGCTCCTACGTTCAATGCCTGTTGGTATTGCTCAATCGACATTGCTGGCTCATAAAGGAAATTTGCTGTGCCATTTGCAATCTTACGATTGATGATATCGGGATACATCGCAAGGTCGTAGTCAACACCGACATCAACAAGACGCAGTTTGAAGCCATTTTGGCGGCAGAACATATTCACGCCTCCGCCGCCACGCGTGAAGTTGATCATCTGCTGCCAAGTGATCTCACGTGGAGACACACTAACTCCCTCGCGTTCGATACCATGATCAGCTCCAAAGAGGAGATGGCATGGATTATGAAGAGTAGGAGAGAGTGTCTGTTCGATAAGACAAATCTGCAATGCCAACTCTTCGAGACGCCCCAACGAGCCCTTGGGCTTATTGAGATTGTCAATCTTGTCGATTATTGCCTGGCGCATCTTGTCGTCGGGCTTGTGTATGTTGAATTTTGTCATAAACAAAACTTTAATCCTTTAATTTTTTAATATTTACTGGTATTCCCGATACCATTAGAATCACTTCATCTGCCTTGGAAGCAACATATTGGTTCATCCAACCCTCGAGATCGGTGAATCGCCTTTGAATGGCATTCTCGCTTACACCTCCGCTACCAATTTCGTTGGTGACGAAGATGAATGTGGCATCCTGAGAGGTGAACTTGTCGAATTCAGCTTTCAGACACTCAAGGGCGTCATCCACCGACGGTTGCTCCCATTCTGCCTTCTCGCGCGAGAAGAAATAGTTGGTACACCAAAGCGTGATGCAGTCGATGACTACCACACGCCCCGTGACATCATGACGGCTAAGCTGCTTTTCCTCTTCGATATTTGTCCATTGAGGGCCACGGCGTTGCTGGTGCATAATGACGCGCTGACGAAACTCCTCATCCCATATATGAGCGGTGGCAAGATAAACGGGATTGTCGCTGAGCGAGAGTGCAAGTCGTTCGGCTTGCTGACTCTTGCCCGAGCGCTGTCCTCCGGTGATGAGTATTATCTTTCTCATTTCTTTTCCTTTATGATACCGTGACGATAGGCATAGAGCAACTCCTTGAGATCCTCAATCTGCATACGCAGTTCGGATCCCTTGTCGGTGTCGGCAACGCGCATACGATGTGCCGACATCTCCACAATCTGGGTTGTGCTCTTGATGTCGGTGCCCTTGAGGATAGCATCAGAGGCACTCATGAACGGTTCGTGCTGAACAAGTTGGAATCCACGGCTATGATACACCAATGTATATCCTGCAATTCCAGTCTCCTTATGATAGGCCTCACTGAATCCACCGTCGATCACCATCAGCTTGCCGTTTGCCTTAATCGGATTCTCACCCTTGGAGGCATGCACGGGCACATGGCCGTTGATGATATGGCGATTAGCTCCCTTCACCTCAAACGCATCGAGGATACTGTCGCATATCTGCTCGTTGTCGCGCAGTTTGAAGTAGTTGCCCTTTTCTTCCTTATATACGTCCTTGTCGGTGAGGAAATAACGCTCGAATGTTGCCATCTTCGATTTGTCGAACAAGGGACTGTCCTTGCCACACCATAGATAGAGGAAATAGTCGATGGCATATTTGCGCTCGTCGGCAGGAGTGTCGTTGGTGAAGGCTGAGCGAATGAGCAATCCCGTGTGATGCATCAGTTCACGACCGTTGTATTTCTTTCCTGGATATAGCTCCACTTCTTTCAGAGTTCCGTCGGCATTCAGCGGCACTGAGGCATGAAACAGAAGATTGCTGTTGTAAATGGCATACATACAACCATGACTAAGGATATACGAGATATGCTTGTGCAGTTTTTCGCTCACCATGAATGAATGGTGCAGTTTGCCCATTAGTTGTTTTTCCTCGTATGTCAGTTCGCACGGATGAGCAGGATCAATTGTGGGGAAGTTGTTGCTGGTCATCTCGTATTCCTTACCGTCGATAGTGCAAACGCCACGTGAATAATCCACATTGTCAAACATGCAGCGGTCGAGCATATTCCATTCAGGACGCCGCTTGAAAATCTTAGCTTCCTCCTTGAACTGAATGACACTGATGGCCTTGTGCATCTTGGCCGTGAGTTGAATGTTCTTCTCGTCCATGGTCATGCCTTTGAGCAGTTTTGGCATAAACTCAGTACATGGGTCATCGCCATACACTTCCATGGCAAATGTAGCCAGCGGAACGAGATTGATACCATAGCCTTCCTCAAGAGTGGCAAGATTGGCATACCTGAGCGACAGGCGCAACACATTGCAGATGCAGGCGTCGTTGCCGGCTGTGGCTCCCATCCACAAGATGTCGTGGTTGCCCCACTGGATATCCCATGAATGATAGTTCATCATTGTGTCCATAATGATATGTGCACCTGGACCTCGGTCGTAGATGTCGCCAAGGAGATGCAGTTGGTCGATGGCAAGGCGTTGGATTACATTGCACAGGGCAATGATGAAATCGTCGGCACGGCCTGTGGATATGATAGTATCCACGATTACTGCCACATATTTTGCCTTGTCAGAGTCGTCGGTGCGCTCGTGCAACAGTTCCTCAATGATATAACTGAAGTCTGTCGGAAGGGATTTTCTCACTTTCGAACGGGTGTATTTGCTACTGACATCACGGCACACCTTAACCAACTGATGAATGGTGATGTGATACCAATCGTCGATGTCCTCCTCAGAAGCCTTGATGAGTTCGAGCTTCTCCTCGGGATAGTATATCAGAGTGCACAATTCCTTTTTCTCACTTTCGCGTATGTCGTTTCCGAATAGTTCGTTCACCTTTCGCTTGATATTACCCGAGGCATTTTTGAGAATATGGCGGAATGCCTGATACTCTCCGTGAAGATCGGCCATGAAATGCTCAGTGCCCTTGGGCAGATTGAGTATAGCCTCAAGGTTGATGATCTCGGTACTGGCTATTGCCACCGAGGGAAATGACTGCGACAGAAGGCTGAGATAACGCATATCCCTGTCGATGTCGTATTTCGGATGAGATTTCTTTGTCATTGTTTCCATATATTTATATTATTTGCAATTCATTATCAATCATTGATGCGAGTTTCTTAGTGTGAGAGTTGTTTTTGGGAGATGCCAGCATAAATCCTTCCTCCATGCATGTATAGTCATGCATTATCTGCATGAGGCTTACAACAAACTCATCAAGCCCCTTGATTTTCATTTCCTCATTAAAGGCGATTTCATCAACTAAAGCACGGCGCATTTGTCTTGCCGTCTCTACAATATCCTTAAATGTGAGTTGCCCTGTGGCGGCATGCTTTTGCAGGATTTTTATAAACTTGCACAAACTGTCGGTATGATAACCCTTATCATCGGCAATGACGGCGGGCAGTGGTTTGAGTTCCTTGCTGAACAATCCGCGGCGTTTATCCTCAAGAGGCAAATAGCACGGCACCGACTCTGGTCTTATCTCTGCATGGCTAATCATGAGAGTTGACTCGGCATCGGCAATGGTGTCTGAAATTGAGGTGTGAAAGGCGTGTATCTTTATGCGTCTCCATGCAAGTGACGAAAGACTGCTGATGCTTGCCTTCTCATCGTCTGACAGCCATCTTTGGTCATGTGTCACTCCGGCTTTTATCAATGCGGCAAATGCCTTGCGCTCTTCATCGTTGAGCAAAGCCAATGTATGACTGTCCATTACCTTATTATATATAGAGAGCATCTTCTTTGCCATGTCCTTATCGGTGATGGTGTCAGTGATCATTGAATTTTTGACGACCTCAATTCTCGAATTCCAACCAAGGCGTTTCATGCATTCTTCCTCCATACGCCCCATGACTACAATGGCAAAGGCATCGCTGACAATCCTTTTCTGATATGCAATGATACGCGGAAGGTGTTTCTTCAGGTAGTCTTGCTTGATAACCCAAGGCTCAAGTTGTCCATGTGGTGACACTACAATACGAGTGGCGTGCTTCTTGGCTTTTCTGACAAGCATGAAATCAGAATCGCGCCAACAGCCATGAAGGTGAATAATATCCACAACGGAAGTTCTTACTACCTTTAACGCGTCATGCAACGAAGAGGCACTGACATTCTCAATACAACTGTCACCCGACAGATAGTTGAGTTCTGTCATCGCTTTCGACAATATATCAATATAATCCTTTGACATCTTGTCGCTTGCTGTATAGTAATGCAGTATTCTCATCGTTATATTTTTCTTTAACGTCGGATAAAATCCTCTTTGTTGCTTCTTGTGAATTTTATGTTCAGGAACATATTGCGCCATATCTCAAATAGCTCAAGGAAAGGTATTTTCCATGCCGAGATGTCTTCATCTATCAATTTCATTGCCTTAGACGCTATCCATGTCTTTGTCAGATAGTTAAGGATAATAGCAATACCTGCAGCTGCTGTGATGACATATAATCCTGTCAGTGCAGAGATTGTTGTGGCAGCAATCAGCAACAGCAATGTGGCATGAAGAAATAACGTGTCGAAAAATACGGGCAGACGATATGATATTCTTCTTTGAAGATGACGCGAGGTCATGAGGAAGAACATCTTTTCGTTTATCCATCCTTTCTTTGTAGGTGCCTCACGCAAGATGCGTGAATCGCAGTCAGTGGCAGTTGCGGTATTGTATGGAGTGGCATATTCATTTACGAGGAAATCATATTCACCACGCAGGAATTTCAGATTATTAATGAATCCATTGTGATTCATGAACACGTCACGACGCACTGCAAGATTTCTGCCGCAATATGCGAAAGCTGTGGAATCCTGAGCTTTACGGAGTTGGCGGAACCACGACTTGATATGGTCAAGACGCTCATAGTCAGTAGCATTTTCATCATAACGTGTTTCTCCCAGCACCAGTTCGGCATTATTACTACAATGCGAAGCCATTGAGGCAAGCCAAGTGTCGGAAGCTGGTCGGCAATCTGCCGTTGTCAGAAGAAGCCATTCATGTTTAGCCGCTTTTACTCCGATGGTGATTGAAAGTTTTCGGCGACTGACGTAATGACTTGTGTCGGGAATAAACGTGGTGTAAAGATTGGAATATTGGGATTTCAGTCTTTTCAACACGTCTTCTGTCTCATCTGTAGATGACTCGTCAACGACAATCACTTCGTATTTTCCTGAATACTTCTGCTCGAGAAATGCGGGCAGATTACACTCTATCTCCATCGCATTGTCGTGGACGGGGATAATGATTGAAAAACCGGGCAAATGGTTATCCTCTGCCGATTTTTCATTGTATGAAGAAGACTCTGAATCCAATTCGGGTCTTCTAAAAAGAACATTACAGAATGGGGTGGCCACCGCAATAAGCAGGAGCACACCACATACTGTAATTGTAAGAGTGTCAAATATTAGCATACAAATTGTTTATAATGCGCGCATGTCCTCGGTGGTATAACCCACTGGCAGCGGACGGCAGTTGTATTGCGAAGCCATTATCTCGCCATAAGCTCCGGCAGAGCGCATTGCGATCAGGTCTCCGCGTTTTGTTGCATTGAGAGGCACCTGTTTGCCAAAGACATCGCTTGACTCGCAGATAGGACCTACCACGTCGTATTCCTCAACAGGAGATTCACTCGACAGATTTTCAATCTTGTGATATGCCTGATAGAGGGCAGGGCGGATGAGATCGGTCATTCCAGCGTCAACGATAGCGAATTTCTTCACCGAACCTTGTTTCACATACAGTGTGCGTGTGATGAGCGAACCGCATTGGCATACCACAGCACGTCCAAGTTCGAAGTGCAATGTCTGTCCAGGGCGCAGTTTGAGATGGCGGGCATAAGTGTCGAAATATGACTTGAAGTCTGGCACCGGCACACGGTCGGGATGCTCGTAGTCAACACCAAGTCCACCGCCGACATTGATATTCTCGGGAATGATGTGGTGAATCTCAAGTTGGTCTTGTAATTCGTTGATACGATTGCACAAAGCCTTGAAGTCACCCATATCAAGTATCTGAGAACCAATGTGGAAATGCAAGCCCACGAACTTGACATTGCTCATGGTCGCAGCCTTTTCTATTACATCCACCATATCTTCCATGGCGATACCGAATTTGTTTTCGGCCAAACCAGTTGTGATATTGGCATGTGTATGCGCTCCTACATTAGGATTGATGCGGAATGCCACTCTTGCCACTTTATCTTTGGCTGCTGCCAATTGGTTGATAACATCGAGTTCGGCAAGACTCTCCACGTTAAAGCAGAAGATGTCCTTGTCAAGACCGAGATTAATCTCCCAGTCGCTCTTGCCAACTCCGGCATACACTATTCCCTCGCTCGGGAATCCAGCCTTGCTGGCAGCCTCAATCTCTCCACCGCTCACACAATCGGCACCAAGACCGGCTTCGCGTATGATGGTGAGCAACTTGGGATTGGCATTTGCCTTAACTGCATAATGCACCTTGAATCCCTCGTGCTTACTGGATTCCTCGTTGATTGCGCGCAGAGTAGTGCGCAGTAGTTCGGTGTCGTAGTAGTAGAACGGTGTTCTTACTTTTTCAAATTGTCCTATTAAGTTGTGCATGTGTCCTTCTTTAATATTTTAATTATTCAATCTTTCAATATTTCACTTTTTATTGAACAGTGTGTCACTCAGGCTCTGCAGTGCGCGCTTCTTGTCGCTCTCCTTGATAAGGAACGAGATATTGTAGTTGCTTCCGCCGTATGAAATCATTCTCACGGGGATATTCTTCATGGCCTCGGTAGCAAGAGTTTCAAATCCGACATTGCTCCAATCAAGATCTCCAACGACACAGATGATGCACATATCGTTGTCAACGGTAACAGTGCCGTATTTCTTGAGTTCGTTGACAATCTCGTTGAGATGACTATTGTTGTCGATACTCATCGACACGCCGACCTCAGATGTGCACACCATATCAATAGCAGTCTGATAGCTTTCGAAAATCTCGAATACTTTGCGCAGGAAACCCGTTGCAAGCAACATACGACTGCTCTTAATCTTGATGGCAGTGATATTGTCCTTGGCGGCAACTGCCTTAATCTTACCGAATTCGGTCTTGTTGCTGATAGTAGTGCCTTCTGCCTCTGGATCCATAGTGTTGAGCAGTCGCACTGGGATACCGGCAAACTTGGCTGGCTGAACGCAAGTGGGGTGGAGGATTTTGGCACCGAAATATGCCAACTCGGCAGCTTCCTCGAAGTGGAGTTGGTGAACAGGTTCCGTCTTGTCAACCACACGCGGGTCATTGTTGTGCATACCGTCGATATCTGTCCATATCTGTATCTCGTCGGCATTGATTGCAGCTCCAATCAGTGAGGCTGTATAGTCGCTACCTCCGCGCTGCAGATTGTCAATCTCACCATAAGCGTTGCGGCAGATGAATCCCTGAGTGATATATACTTGTGCGCCTTCCTTGTCTTTGAGAATAGTATTGAGTTTCTCGCGTATATACGAAGAGTCGGGCTCAGCATTCTTGTCGGTGCGCATGAAATCGAGTGCCGACAGCAGACAAGAGTTGATGCCCAGCTCCTGCATATAGTTCTGAATCATGTTTGTGCTCATGATTTCTCCCTGTGCCACAATACTCTTCTCCTCGAAGCTGGTGAAAAGTTCCTTGGTGAACGAGCGCAGATAATTGAACACGCCCAGAAGGAAATTGCGTGTGTTTTCTTTCCATTCGTCAGTGGAGTAGAGCTCCTCGACATGGCGCATGTATTTCTGCTCCAACTTGTTGATTACCTCATTGGCACCTTCGGGATTCTTCTTATAGAGATAATCCGAGATTTCAACAAGCGAGTTGGTTGTTCCCGACATAGCCGAGAATACGACAAGCACAGGTTGGCCTGATGCAGTCACAAGTTTGGTCACTTCCTTCATTCTCTGAGGAGTGCCGACGGATGTACCGCCGAATTTCATTACCTTCATATTTCTATTTCCTTTTTTTTAATTATCCGTATTATCTGTTGAATCGTCAAAATTCATGCTGATTTTGTTGTAGTTGTCGGTGATTTCCTCTAATTTGCCATCGGCGCAGCGATACACAATACCGGGATATTTGTCGAGCAGCGGTATGTTATGCGTACTCATCACCACAGCTGTTCCTGTCTGCGATATTTCCTTCAACATCCTGATGATATTCTCAGCTGTTTCGGGGTCGAGATTGCCAGTGGGTTCGTCGGCAATGATAATCTTCGGTTTGTTGAGAATAGCCCTTGCGATTGCTATACGCTGCTGTTCGCCACCCGATAGTTCGTGAGGCAACTTGTCGGCCTTGTCGTCGAGTCCTACATCGTTCAGCACCTCATGTACTCTCTTGTCAATTTCCTGCTTATCCTTCCAGCCTGTCGCTTTAAGCACGAAGCGCAGGTTTTTGTATATAGTCCTGTCGCCCAACAACTGGAAGTCCTGGAAGATTATTCCCATTTGTCGGCGCAGTGCGGGAATGTGCTTGCGCTTGAGTTTGAGCAAGTCATGATTGAGGACGATAGCCTCATCAGCCTCATCAACATCCAGTTCGAAGTAAAGAGTCTTCAGTAGTGAACTCTTTCCCGAACCGACTCTACCGATAACGTATATGAATTCCCCCTCGTCAACATGGAAATCCACGTTGGCGAGTATGGGCTCATTGCCCGTTTGGAAGACATTCACATTCTTATAGTTTATCAGCATATCAATTGATTCTTAAAATATCAGCAATTAATGTTTATGCCAGTTGGGGTCGTGCCTTACTTGCAGTTCCTTGGCAAGATCTTCGATACGCAATCCCTTGCTTGTGAGCAATACGATGAGATGGTAAATCATGTCGGCTCCCTCGTAAATCAGACGGCCATTAGTGCCGTTGCATGCCTCGATGACAGCCTCAAGAGCTTCTTCGCCAACCTTCTGAGCCATACGGTTGATTCCATCTTTAAACAATGATGTGGTATAGCTGCCCTCTGGCATTTCCTCATGACGTGTGTTGATGAAGTCCTGCAGATAAGTGAGAAAGAGTAGGGGATTAACCTCATTCTTCTCTCCCCAACAGGTATCGGTTCCCTTATGACAAGTAGGTCCAGTGGGATTCACCTTGACGAGCAGAGTGTCGTTGTCGCAGTCAACCATGATGTCAACCAGTTCGAGGAAGTTGCCTGATGTTTCTCCTTTTGTCCAAAGACACTGGCGCGAGCGACTGAAGAAAGTCACCTTACCAGTCTTGGTTGTCTTCTCGTATGCCTCTTTGTTCATATAACCGAGCATCAGCACAGTCTTAGTCTTTGCGTCTTGAATGATGGCAGGAACAAGTCCGCCCATTTTTTCGAAATCGATTTCCATATATCTTAATCTTTTAATATTTCTATATTTTAATTCTTTAATTCAAAATTTCTTAGAAATTTTAGAATCTCACGTTCACTCCTTCCTCTTCAAGATAGAGCTTGAGTTCTTGGATAGGAATCTCGCCGAAATGGAATACGCTGGCAGCGAGAGCAGCATCGGCATGACCTTTGGTGAATGCTTCGAGGAAATGCTCTTTCTTCCCTGCACCGCCACTTGCAATCACTGGTATTGACAGTTCGTCGGCAAGTCTTGCCAAAGCCTCGTTGGCATATCCATTCTTCACACCATCATGGTCCATACTTGTGAAGAGGATTTCTCCTGCTCCGCGCTCTTGCGCCTCACGCGCCCATTCGAAGAGTCCGCGCTCAGTGCGCTCGCGTCCGCCTTTGAGATAGCAGTGCCATCCGTCGGGATCTTGGCGCGCGTCAATGGCGCAAACGCAAACCTGTGAACCGAATCTGTTGGTTATCTCGGTGATAAGTTCCGGACGTCGCAAGGCAGCACTGTTAACACTCACCTTGTCGGCACCAGCATAAAGAAGACGCTCAACATCGGCAAGTTCGTTGATTCCACCACCAACAGTGAACGGAATGTTAATCTCGGCAGCAACACGGGTCACCATATCGGTGAATGTCTTTCTGCCCTCAAAAC
>CALZYS010000020.1 GCA_945830345.1 uncultured Prevotella sp. | reverse complement strand
CTTCTTTTCAAATCAAAGTCGAGCCCCGAGGATACCAATGTCCTCGGGGCTTTTTTATATATAAAAAATATTAATTGTTATGCTTTCCCGAGAATGATTATAATAAATTGACTTGTAACTGCGTTATATATTAAGATGATGTATTGGTTAAAAAGATGGATAATATGGATATATAGATGGCGCCATTGCCGCGGTTTTGGCGTACAGTCTCCTTCTGACTATAGTTTTATTCGCTATGTCATTAACGAGCATTATCCCTACTATGCTTATGCAGATATTCTTGAGCAGTTAGGTGATATTGGACAGTTGCAAAGGAAAAAAGCCGAGTTGCTATTTCGAATTGCAAATTGGAAACAGGCACAATCAGTTGCTCTTCTAACTAATGATGAAGTCTATTCTGTATATATACATCATGGATGCCGTAAGACCGTTATTCGAAGTCATTATGAATCTCATGACTCTTTTATGGTCATCTCGGCATATGCTAAAGAAGATTGCTTAGATATGCTCAACAATATGAGACATGGATCCTTGATGGTAATTGACGACTTGGATAATAAGAAAGCTCGACATCTTTGGGCTAATATAATCGCTGATAATAAAGCTACTATCACCTTTGACTTGTATTACGTAGGCATTGTGTTGACCATAGATAAAAGATATAAGATAAATTATAAAGTGAACTTTTAATATTATAATATGAAGATAACTAAAGTTTATACCAAGACAGGGGACGATGGAACAACGAGTCTTGTTGGTGGTATACGGATAAATAAAGCTGATGTGAGATTAGAAGCTTATGGCACGGTTGACGAGTTGAACTCGCATATTGGATTATTGTCTGCTTATGTGGAGGATAATACTTTAGATATAGTTCTGACAAGAATTCAGTCAGACCTCTTTGTCATAGGTACTCATCTCGCAACAGACCAGACTAAAACGCCCCTTTATCCTTCAGCTATATTACCTGAAGGGGAGGTAAAATTTCTGGAGGCGGAGATTGACAATATACTTTCGGAATTGCCCGAAAAACTCGGCTTTGTCCTTCCAGGAGGAAGTGTCAAAGCATCGCAGGCACATGTTTGTAGGACAGTAAGCAGGCGAGCTGAACGATGTGCCATCCGCTTGGCGCAAGATGCAAAGGTTAGTAGGGAAATATTGCAATTTTTGAACAGATTATCTGATTATTTCTTCGTTTTGGCAAAAAAAATGAATATTATTGAGGGTAAAAGTGAAAAAATCTGGCAGAAACCTTGTAAATAAGAATAAAATTATTACTTTTGCGCCAAAATTCAGAAATTTATAAAAATAGACACTATGTATTGGACACTTGAATTAGCTTCAAAACTTGAAGATGCACCATGGCCGGCAACAAAAGACGAGCTTATCGACTATGCTATACGCTCAGGTGCACCACTCGAAGTTCTTGAGAATCTTCAGGAAATCGAGGATGAGGGAGACGTATATGAAAGTATTGAGGATATTTGGCCTGATTATCCTACAAAGGAAGATTTCCTGTTTAATGAGGACGAATATTAAAATGACACATTACAGAAGGCCGCTCTTTTACTTAAGGACGGCTTTTCTGTTGTTGTTCCTGATAGAGTTCATGCAAGCAAAGGCTCAGTATGATCCTTCGTTTGCTCATTATTGGGCGATGGAACCATCGTTCAATCCTGCTGCTGCGGGTAAGCAGTCGATGATTAATGCCGCATTGGCATATAATATATCCTTTGCCGGTTTTGAGCATAATCCCAAAACGATGTATGCTGCTGCAGACATGCCGCTCTATTTCTTGAAGTCATATCATGGTGTTGGCATACAATTGTTAAATGATGAATTGGGATTGTTTTCACATAAACGGTTTTCTCTGCAATATGCTTACCGTACCAAATTGTTTGGAGGAATGCTTGGCATAGGACTACAGCTGGGTATGCTAAGTGAGCAGTTTGACGGAACGAAGGTTGATATGGAAAATCCTGACGACCCTGCTATTCCAACTAGTCAGGTGACCGGTTCTGGCATGGATCTTGGTTTTGGCCTTTATTTTGTACGTGGTAAATGGTATGCGGGACTATCAATGCTCCATGCGACCAATCCAAAGGTAGATTTGGGTGAAAGACAGACTTTTTGCATAGATAAAACGTATTATTTTACTTTTGGACACAATATTAATCTGAAAAATCCGTTCTTTATCATAGAACCGTCTCTTCTTGCAAGGACTGATGGTACAGCTTATAGAGTGGATATTACAGGCAGGCTTAAGTATGTGAATAACAAGAAGATGATGTATGGTGGCTTGTCTTATAGTCCTACCAATTCGGTTACGTTGATGGTTGGAGGTATGTTCCATGGAATATGTATAGGCTACAGTTATGAGGTTTATACCTCTGCCATAAGTATTGGAAATGGTAGTCATGAGGTGTTTCTTGGTTATCAGACGGATATTGACCTTGGAAAGAAAGGTCGTAACAGACATACGAGTGTAAGATATTTATAGATAAACGAAATATATGAGAATTACAAATATTTGTAAGACAATAAGTCTGCTGTCATTGACACTTCTGATGGTGGCTTGTTTTGGAGGTAAGATTTCTTCATCATCTGGTGGTGAGGTTACTGGTGCGGGCGGTCGCGCTTTTACTGAGCCCACGCCTTATGGAATGACTCTTGTAAAGCGTGGGCATTTGCACATGGGACTCGACAAACAGGATAGTTTGTGGGGAAAACAAACTCCTGTTAAAGATATATCCGTCGAGGGGTTTTGGATGGACGAGACTGAGATAACCAATTCCCAGTATCGCCAGTTTGTCAATTACGTGCGTGATTCGATCATTCGCGAACGTTTGGCTGACCCCGCTTATGGAGGTGATGAGACTTACAAAATTGAGGAAGACAAAAACGGAGATCCTGTGACGCCTCATCTTAATTGGAAAAAGCCATTGCCGCGCAAGCCTAATGAAGATGAGCAGCGTGCTTTGGAAAGCATATATACCTTTAATCCTGTGACAGGAGAAAAAATGCTCGATTGGCGCCAGTTCAATTACAAATATGAAATTTATGACTATGCCATGGCGGCTATGCGAAAGTATAGAATCAACCCCGAAGAGCGGATATTGGACACAGATGTGAAGGTGGATCCCTCCAAGGAGGTATGGATATCCAAGGATACTGCCTATATTGACGATGAGGGCAGGATAGTGAGAGAAACTATTAATCGCCCGCTCAGTGGTCCTTGGGATTTTCTCAATACCTACATTGTGAATATATATCCCGACACGACATGCTGGGTGAATGATTTCCCCAATGCCGACAATGAGATTTATATGCGTCATTATTTCAGCAACCCAGCATATAACGACTACCCGGTGGTAGGAATCACATGGGATCAGGCAAATGCTTTCTGTGCTTGGCGTACTGAATATTTACTAAAGGGACTTGGCCCTGCCGCCCGATATGTGCAACGCTATCGCCTACCTACTGAAGCAGAGTGGGAATATGCAGCAAGAGGTAAGGATCAGAATGAGTTTCCTTGGGACAATGCCGATGTGTCGAGTGGTAATGGTTGTTTCTATGCCAATTTCAAACCAGCAAATGGCAATTACACCAAGGATGGAAATCTTATAACCAGTAAAGTAGGCATCTATACCGCCAACAGTAATGGTTTGTTTGACATGGCGGGAAATGTTGCGGAATGGACCAGTACAGTATATACCGAGGCTGGAGTGGAAGCGATGAATGACATCAATCCGCAGCTTAAATACAATGCTGCAAAGGAAGACCCATATCGTCTCAAGCGTAAGAGTGTAAGAGGCGGTTCGTGGAAAGATCCCGAAACCTATATCAAGTCCGCCTGGCGTTCTTCGGAATACCAGAACCAGCCTCGTTCATACATCGGATTCCGTTGTGTGAGAAGTCTTGCGAATACTACGAGTCAAAAATCAACTAAATCCAAGAAGAGATGACAGAATACAGCAAGTTTAATATGGTTTACCGTCTGCAGAAGTGGATGGATAGTGTTCCTGGACAGACTTTTCTCAACTATGCATATAGTTGGGGAGCATCAGTTGTAATACTTGGCACCCTGTTTAAGTTGACCCATCTTCCTGGGGCAAATTTTATGCTTTATCTTGGTATGGGTACTGAGGTCGTGGTATTTTTCCTTTCAGCATTTGATCGCCCATTTGACAAGACTGCCGATGGCATGGAATTGGCAATCCATAACTCAGAGGAATCCGAATCAGGAGATACCCCATCTATATCAGGTTCAGGTCCTCTTCAGGTTCAGGGGGGGGGCTCTGTCATTATTGGAGGTGGAAGTTTTGTTGTTGGAAAGAGCGAGGCTCCAGTACAGCCAGTGGAATCTGTTCCTTCGGCTGATGCCTCATGGATACAGCATCAGCAGGAACTATCTCCTGAAATGGAGGAAGCCGCAAGCAACTATGTGGCAGAGCTTAATCGTCTAACAGAGATGCTGTCTAAAGTATCGGAGCAGAGTATGCGTCTTACACGTGACTCTGAGGAGATGGAAAATCTCAATCGAACTCTCACAGGTATTTGCAAGGTATATGAAATGCAGTTAAAGAGTGTCAGTTCGCAGATTGGCACTATTGACGAAATCAATGATCAGTCGAAGCGGATGGCCGAGCAGATTAGCGAGCTTAACCGAATTTATGCCCGTATGATTGAAGCTATGACTGCTAATATAATTAAGAGTTAAAAATTAAGAATTAAGAAATATAGCTCGGGCTAAGTTGATATATAAACGATGGCAATAAAGAAAAGACCGGTTTCTCCTCGCCAAAAGATGATTAATCTGATGTATGTCGTCTTGATGGCAATGTTGGCTCTTAATGTGTCAACAGAGGTACTCAATGGCTTTTCCATAGTTGAGGAGAGCATAGGGCGCACAGCATTTAATGCCGCAAAGGAGAATCAGGTGATTTACGATGACTTTGAGGCTCAGTTGAAGGCTAATCCTGCCAAGGTGAAGGCTTGGTTTGACAAGGCTCAGAGAGTAAAGAGCATGAGTGATTCATTATATAATCTCGCAGAGGAACTGAAAGTGGCAATAGTGAAAGAAGCTGACGGCGATGCTGGAGACGTTAAGAATATAGAGGCAAAAGATGACCTTGAGGCAGCAAATCAGGTAATGCTCGCACCTGGACGTGGCAGAGGAGGAGAATTGTATAATGCTATTAATTCATTCCGCACACGTATTCTCTCAATGGTTGAAGATCCTGCTAAGAAACAGATTATCAGTAGCAATCTTGCTACGACAATACCTGCAAATGCCGTTACGATGGGTAAGAATTGGCAAGAGTATATGTTTGAGGACATGCCAGTAGCGGGTGCTGTTACCCTTCTGACTAAATTACAGAGTGACGTGCGTTATGCTGAGGGTGAAGTGTTGCATACTCTTGTGTCGAATATCGACCTCAAGGATATACGTGTCAATTCGCTCAACGCTTTTGTTATCCCCAATTCTCAGACGATAGTGCGCGGTGACAAGTTCTCTGCCCGAATTGTTATGGCAGCGGTTGACACTACTCAGGTGCCTGATATATATATAGGTAATCGTAAAATGGACTTGCGCGACGGAATTTATGAGACTGTGTGCGGAAAAACTGGCGATTTCACGCTTGCAGGATTCATAGAGACTGTTAATGGCAATGGAGATAGAGTGCGTCGTGATTTCTCTCAGAAATATACGGTTGTTGACCCAAGTGCTACGGTGTCCGCTGACCTTATGAATGTTCTGTATGCAGGATATAGTAACCCTATTAGCATAAGTGTGCCTGGGGTCCCACTCAATAAGGTCAGTGCCACAATGTCTGGTGGAACGCTTCAACCAGTTGGAATGGGACGTTATATAGCCCGTCCGTCGGCTGTGGGTCATGATGTCACCATCACGGTGTCATCTACCAATACAGGTCGTGCGCAACAGATGGGACAATTCACCTTCCATGTGCGCAAGTTGCCCGACCCAACTGCGTATATTGCATTGAAAGACGAAAAGGGAGTGCCGTCAAGATACAGGGGAGGCGGCTTGTCGAAGGCGAGCTTAATGGCTGTTGACGGAATAGGGGCTGCCATCGACGATGGAATTCTCGACATCAGTTTCCGTGTCATTGGCTTTGAGACCGTTTTCTTCGACAATATGGGAAATGCAGTACCAATGGTAAGTGATGGTGCACATTTTTCATCCCGTCAGAAAGAGACGTTCCGTAAATTGTCACGCAACAAACGCTTCTATATATCGCGCATAACAGCCGTCGGGCCAGACGGAATAGAGCGCAAGTTGCCAGGGTCAATAGAGGTTATTGTTAAATGAGGAATTAGGGATTAGGAATGAGGAATGACAAATTAGAATTTAGATATTAAGAGATTATGAAAAGGATATTTCTTTTATTGATGATAGTATGCGTGAGTGGCATGGCTATGGCTCAACCCAAGGCGCGACGTAATGAGGCAAAGGCCAAGCAGCAGACCAATAATGCCAATTCGGGTATGACGATTCGTGCCCGTGAGATGTTCCCCACGTCACTCGATATGCCTGAGGATGTGGTGTGGCGACGTGATATATATCGTGAGATTGACCTTAATGCCGATGCTAATGCCGCCTTGTATTATCCCGTAGAGCCAGTGGGCAAGCAGATGAACCTGTTCACATATATTTTCAAATTGGCACTGTTTGGCTATATTCCTGTATATGAATATCGTCTCGATGGCAATGAAGACTATTCCGAGACATCTAAGGTGAAGATTAAAACCATTCTCGACAACTATCATATCTATTATGAGGAGAAAGAAGGTAAGTTGCGTGTCGAGAACAGCGACATACCATCGTCAGAGGTAAAGATGTTCTACCTAAAGGAATCCGCATATTACGACCAGTCTAACTCCACGTTCCGCCGTAAGGTGTTATCTTTATGCCCGGTGATGACGCGTGAGGACGATTTTGGAGGTGAACCTTCCAAATATCCCCTCTTTTGGGTGAAGTATTCCGACCTCGAACCCTATCTTGGTCGTCAGACTATGGCTGCGAGCAGTATGAACAATGCTGCAGTCATTGGTGCCGACGATTATTTCACACTGTCGAAATATAATGGCAAGATATATAAGACCAACAATCTTCTTGGTCGCACACTTGCGCAGTATTGTCCTACAGATTCCGCAATGGCAAAGGAGCAAAAGCGTATAGAAGATGAATTGCTGAAATTCAGCAAGACCATATATGGCAACCCGGCTCGCAAGGACTCTCTCGACAGTATTGCGAAATTAGATCCTAAACTTGCCAAGAAAGCAGCAAAGAAAGCTAAGGCCTCTCGCCGTTCTTCTGCTTCATCTGTAAAGAGCAAGAGTAGTTCTTCATCGAAGTCATCCTCTAGCAGTAGTGCAGCGCGTGTGTCTGTACGTCGCCAACGTCATTGATTGTCCATTAATATATTTTTTAGCTTATGAAGAAGATTTTTACTACAATCGTACTTATGGCAGCAATGTTGGTTGCCATTCCCGCCAAGGCAGGACTGAATTTCGGTATCAAGGGCGGTTACAATGTCACCAACTTCAGTTTTAGCAGTGATGTACTTGATACATCCAATAAGAGTGGATTCTTTATTGGTCCGTCTTTGAAAATTGGACTACCCGTTTTGCCCATCGGTTTTGAGGTGGCAGCTCTCTATGACCAGCGTGATGCAAAGATGGATGGTACTACCGTTTCCCAGAAGAGCATTAACATCCCGGTAAATGTACGTTATGAGTTCGGACTTGGTGATATGGCAGGCATATATCTTGCAGCAGGTCCACAGTTCGGATTTAATATTGGCGACAAGAGATTCAAATTTAGTGATTTGCAACAAGATGATTATAAGCTCAAGGACAGCAATTTGAGTCTTAATCTCGGAGCAGGTGTTCGTCTTCTTAAGCATGTTGAAATCGGTTTCAACTATAATATGGCTCTTGGCAAGACAGGTGAGTTTGAAGCAAATGACTTGAGCGTAGGCAAAGGCAAGGCTCATGCTTGGCAGATTTCAGCTGCCTATTATTTCTAAATAGTCAGTATCTATTATAGTTAGTAGGGCAGTTCAGCCAATGTGGCTGCACTGCCCTACGCATAATCTATAATTTATTATTTATTATTCTTCATTCTTTATTGGTTATAACGGGTCAACGTCGTAATAAATTACGAGAGAGTTGAATCGCTTGTCCTTGGCGATGTCTGTCTGAGCCATTCTCAGATAATGGCGCACCTTTTTTATGTCGATACCATTCTCCAGTTTCACCATGATTTTTCTGATGTTCATCGATTTCACTTTGGCAACTGGCGGTTTGTCGGGACCAAGCACACGCTCTCCAAACCACATTTGCAGTTTGAATGCGAGTGTGGCGGCGGCATTGCTCACAACCTTGTCATCCTTGTGCTTGAGATATACATTCACCAAACGATAGTAAGGTGGATAGTGAAACTCTCTACGCTCCGCTGTGACGCTTCGATACATAGCCTCGTAGTCGTTGTTGACTACCTGTTGCACTATCGGCAATTCAGGGCTTTTCGTCTGCATTATCACCAGTCCGCGTTTGCCCTTTCTTCCAGCTCTGCCTCCCACCTGTGCCATCATCATGAAGGCATGCTCGTAGGCGCGGAAGTCGGGAAAATTTAGCATAGAGTCGGCATTCAGTATGCCCACTACGCTCACGTTGGCAAAATCGAGCCCCTTGCTTATCATTTGCGTACCAATGAGAATGTTCGTGCGCCCGGCGGCAAAATCGGTAATAATGCGCTCGTATGCATTGCGTGTCTTTGTGGTGTCTAGATCCATTCGAGCAACCTTAGCCTCGGGGAATATGTCGCGAATGTCCTCCTCGATTTTCTCTGTTCCGTAGCCACGTGTACGCAGTTCCGTGCCTTCACAATTAGGGCATTTTGTCGGGATGGCGTATGTATATCCGCAATAGTGGCAAGTCAGTTGGTTGGTGTTGCGGTGTAGAGTGAGACTCACGTCGCAATGCTGGCAGTGAGGCACCCATCCACATTGCTTGCACTCTATCATTGGTGCAAATCCGCGCCTATTCTGAAAGAGGATTACCTGTTTGCCGCTTTCTATAGCCTTGCGCACTTCAGCCAACAGGGTAGGCGAAAACGGACCTGTCATCATCTTGCGGTGTTGCAGGTCCTTGATGTCAACGATTCGGATTTCCGGCAGTTCAATTCCCTTGTGCCGCTCCGTGAGTGACACATATCCGTATTTTCCTGTCATTGCATTATGATAGGTCTCTATGGATGGTGTGGCAGTGCCGAGCAATGTCTTTGCCCCATACATTGAGGCAAGTACTATGGCTGCACTGCGGGCATGATAGCGTGGTGAAGGGTCTTGTTGCTTGAACGATGTCTCGTGTTCCTCATCGATGATAACAAGTCCTAAGTTCTGAAACGGAAGGAACACCGCCGACCTTGCACCGAGAATAACGTCGTATGGGGCGCGCGACATTTGTTTTTGCCATATCTCTACCCTCTCAGAATCCGAGTATTTGGAGTGATATATGCCAAGACGTTTGCCGAACACCTTCTTCAGTCTCGACATAATCTGTACTGTCAGTGCAATTTCAGGTAGCAGATAAAGCACCTGTTTCTTCTCGTCAAGGGCGTGTTGTATGAGGTGTATGTAAATCTCGGTCTTTCCGCTTGATGTCACACCGTGAAGCAAGGTGACGTTGTTCTTCATCATTGAGAAGAGTATGCCGTTGTATGCTTCAGTTTGCGCTGGGCTCAGAGTGTTTATGTTTTCGGGGTGTGGCTCTTTGGAGTCATTAAGTCTTCCCACTTCTTTCTCGTATGTCTCAAGCATCCCTCTTTTTACGAGCATATTGATGGTTGACAATGTGGAGTGGGTGGCATTCATGAGTTCCTCGCGTGTTATTTCCTCTATGTTCCTGCCATATTCAGCCTCGTCCCAATGTGATAGCTGCAGATAGCCCAATAAAGCGGCGAGTTGTTTTTCGGCACGATTCAGCATATTAATGGCTATGTGCATTGCCTCCACGTTCCTGAATTTTTCCGCCAGTCGGATATAGGTTTCCGTCTTCGGTTTATATCCGTCCTCAGCCTTTAGTCCGGCAGGCATAGCTGCCTTGTAGATGTCGCCAATAGGTGCGAGGTAGTATTCAGCGATCCATTGCCAAAGTTTGAGTTGCTTGTCAAGCATCATGGGGCTATCGTCGGCAATGTCAATAATCTCCTTGGTTTTGTAGCCCTTTGGTTCTTCATCGTGCTGCCTCACCACGATACCGACATAAGTCTTCTTAGGACCGAAGTTCACCAACACACGCATACCGAAAGCTATCCTCTGCTGTATTCTGTCAGGAACAGCATAGGTGAAGAATCCCTCAAGGGGCACAGGCAATAATATGTCAGCGTATTTCATGAGTCACAAATTAGAATAATGTTCTTTCTGCCCAATCGCTTCGGTCGAGATTGCGATAACCTACAGCTTCGGCTATGTGGTTGAGCTGCACTTGGGGAGAGCCTGCCAAGTCGGCTATTGTGCGAGCCACCTTGAGAATACGCCCGTATGCTCGTGCCGACAATTTCAGTTTCTCCATAGCCAGACGAAGCATATCAAGCGATTTTTCGTCAGGCTGTGCAAATTCGTGTAGCATACGCTCTGTCATCTGAGCGTTGCAGTGTATTCCCTTAATGTCCTTGTAGCGTTCTTCCTGTATTTTGCGTGCGGCAATCACCCGTTCACGTATAGCGGCACTGGGTTCACCTGGTTGCATAAGTGCAAGGTCCTTGAATGCCACTGCTTGGATTTCGCATTGAATATCAATGCGGTCAAGAAGCGGACCGCTTATCTTGTTCATATATCTCTGTATCTGTCCTGGTGTACAGACGCAGTTATGAGTAGAGTCGCCATAGTAACCGCAAGGGCATGGATTCATCGATGCCACAAACATAAATGAACATGGGTATTCAACAGTGTATTTTGAGCGTGCTATGGTAATCTTGCGGTCTTCAAGTGGTTGACGCATTACCTCAAGTACACTTCTGTTGAATTCCGGCAGTTCGTCGCAGAATAGCACACCATTGTGAGCCAATGATATTTCTCCTGGCTGAGGATTGGTGCCGCCACCTACAAGAGCCACTGAGGAAATCGTATGGTGTGGCGAGCGGAATGGTCGCTGTGATATGAGTGAGGTGTCGCGACTCAGTTTGCCTGCCACACTGTGTATCTGTGTGGTTTCAAGACTCTCGGATAAAGACAATGGAGGCAAGATGGATGGCAGGCGTTTTGCCATCATCGACTTACCGCTACCCGGAGGTCCCACCATAATCAGGTTGTGTCCACCGGCAGCCGCCACCTCAAGTGCACGCTTAACATTCTCCTGTCCCTTGACATCGGCAAAGTCGAGATCAAACAGGCACTGCTGCTTATAGAAAACGGCACGCGTGTCAATTTTCTCAGGTTGGAACTCATCGCTGCCATTAAAGAATCTGACAACATCCGACAGACTGTCCATTCCGTAAACATCGAGATTATTCACTACTGCAGCCTCGCGCAAATTCTCTCTTGGCACTATCAGTCCTCTAAAATGCTCTTTGCGTGCCCTTATGGCAATAGGCAAGGCTCCGCGTATTGGTCGCAGTGAACCGTCAAGACCAAGTTCGCCAACAAGCATATACTCCTTGAGCCGGTCACTCTCCACCTTGCAGTCGCCTGCCAGTATGCCTATGGCAAGAGGTAGGTCGTAGCCGCTTCCCTCCTTGCGTATGTCTGCCGGCGACAGGTTGACCGTTATATCTGAAATGGGCATCCTGAAACCGATATTGGTGAGAGCTGCTTTTATTCGGTCATAGCTCTCCTTGATACTTGTGTCTGCCAATCCTGACAAATGGAACATCACGCCACGGTCGATATTGATTTCGACAGTGACGGTTATGGCTTCAAGGCCCATTACGGCTGCGCAGTATGTCTTTACTAACACTTTATCCTTCGGAAATTAAAGAAATAAAAAATAAAAGAATTAAAGTCCCTTGGTCTTAAATGCCAATGCATACATCTTCATCTGTTTCATCATGGCGAGCAGACCGTTGCTGCGTGTCGGACTAAGATGTTCCTTCAGTCCTATCTCGTCAATGAAGTATAGGTCGGCATCAATAATTTCCTGTGGGGTATGGTCGGTGAGCACACGTATGAGCAATGCGATTATTCCCTTTACGATGAGTGCGTCACTTTCAGCCGTGAAGTGCAGCAGACCATCTGTATAGTCGCACTGTAGCCACACTCGGCTTTGGCATCCGTCGATAAGATTACTCTCTGTCTTGTATTTCTCGTCGAGCGGAACTTGTTCATTACCTAAATCTATGAGCAACTGGTACTTGTCCATCCAATCGTCGAAACCGGAGAACTCCTCGATTATCTCGTCCTGTATTTCATTTATTGTCATAATACAATTATTAATTTAGAATTTGCAATTTACAATTTAGAATTGAGATCCATCCGGAGGGGCGGTCTTACACGAGGTAAGACCCTACAGCGGACGTTATCGCAGACATTATCGCGCAGCCCATTCTTCATTTAATTCACTCTTCACTATCTTGAACAGCTTGTCGCTTTGTCTTATCTTTCCTGGTACGGGTATTGACACATGTGTACCTTTGGGGGCATAATCCACTGGGTCGAGTTCAAGTCGGATTTCTTTTGCGTCGAGATACATCACTCCTGTGGTAGGACCAGTGACGAGCAGTTTGTCGCCCAATTTGAAGTCGGCAGCTTCAACAGTAAACTCAGCCACGCCCAGCTTGCTGAAATATTTCACCCCCTTGCCGATATACACCTTGCGCTCGGTGGCATTCGAGCCGTAGTTCTTGTTCCATTCTCCAAGAGTCTGTCCTTGGTAGTAGCCGTCCCAAAATCCGCGGTTGAACACCGTGGCAAGTTGGCGGTCCCATTCATCTTTCTTCTCGTCGGTGAATGTCCCGTCGAGCACACTGCGGATAGCTTCTTTGTAGGTCTTCACCACGGTATATACATATTCCGGACCGCGGGCGCGACCCTCAATCTTGAATACCCTTACTCCCGACTCCATCATGCGGTCGATAAATCGCACTGTCTTCAGGTCTTTAGGACTCATGATATACTTGTTGTCAATCTCAAGTTGGTTGCCCGTTTCGGCATCCGTCACCACGTATGAGCGTCGGCATATCTGAATACATTCGCCCCGGTTGGCTGAGCGCCCGGCATTGGCAAGACTGAGATAGCACTTGCCGCTGATAGCCATGCAGAGTGCTCCATGGCAGAACATCTCTATGCGGATGGGTTTGTCCGATGGCCCGCAGATATTCTGCTCAATGGCCTGTCGATGAATCTCTGCCACCTGGTCCATATTCAGCTCACGTGCAAGCACAACCACGTCGGCAAACTGGGCATAGAATCTTAGAGCCTCGATATTACTTATGTTGAGCTGCGTAGAGAGATGCACCTCCTGCCCCACACTGTTACAGTAGGTCATTACCGCCACATCGCTTGCGATAACAGCGGAGATGCCTGCCTCATGTGCTGCATCCACTATCTCGTGCATAGTCTCTATATCCTCTCCATAGATGATAGTGTTGACGGTGAGGTATGTCTTAATACCATGTTCGTTGCATGTAGCTGCAATCTCTCGCAGGTCGTCGATGGTGAATGCACTTGCCGAACCTGCACGCATATTTAGTTTGCCGATGCCGAAGTATATGGAGTCGGCACCAGCCTGAATGGCAGCCGCAAGACTTTCCCTTGACCCTACGGGCGCCATTATCTCGTATTGTGATATATCTTTGTCCATTTCGCTGCAAAGTTAGTGCAATATTGTGTAAATACAAAATAATTGGGGCAAAACTTTCATTTTTTTCTCTCTGTGAACTCTGTTTTCCTTTATTTTGATTATCTTTGCACCATCAGAACTACCATATATATAAAATGAAGCATTACATTTTTTCAGTCTTTGCCGCCTTGGCTATGTGCAGTTGCGGCGGTAGCAAGGATGATAATAGGCAGTTTGGTGAGCCAACAGGCGACTTTCGCATAGAGCATATGAACGGTATGACTCCCGTGAAAAACCAAGGGAGTGGCACTGCCTGTTGGGCTTATGCCATGCTCGCTGCCATCGAGACCACCCATATCTCGATGGGCGATTCCGTGAATCTTTCTCCGTCGTGGGCTATAAGGGCATTGATGAAGGATATATATATAAGAAATGTATTGTCGCAGGGAGACGACAAGGGATCTGCCAGGGCAACGGCAATGACCTTGTTAAACATAATCCAGCGACACGGCATAGTGCCCTATGATTCCTATCCCGACCGCGAAGGTAAGGGGGTATCAACATCACTTTTGCTCAACAAGACGCGATTGGTGGCTAAAAAAGGGGTAAATGCCCGCAAAGGGTATAATGTGTTCATGCCTTCGCTTGAGGGAATGCTTGATGAGACACTTGGCTATGTGCCTAAGAATGTGTATATGTTGGGAGCGCAATACACCCCGTTGGAATTTGCCCATAGCGTGTGTCGTCCCGACGAGTATATCGCCTTGGCAAGTTGCACCCATCATCCATTCTACGAGTGGTTTGACTTGGAAGTGGCTGACAACTGGGAGCACAGTCTTTTTTATAATATGCCGATTGATAAATTGATAAGACTTGTAGAGCAGACAGTGCGTAGCGGTAGGGGAGTGTGTTGGGAAGGCGACATCTCTGAACCAGGATTCAGTTTCAGCAATGGAATAGCCACTTTGTATATCCCTAAGGGAAAAGACGTGCAACAGTTGCGGCAGGAGATGATAGAATCCTATACGACAACCGACGACCACTGTATGGCGGTCGTCGGTATAGCCCGCAACAAAAGCGGGGAAAAATATTTCGTTATGAAAAACTCATGGGGCACAGACAATCCCTACGGCGGACTGATGTATGTGTCTGAAAACTATCTGAGCCTAAAGACCATAGCTGTATTCCTGCCTCGTGCCGATGAGGACAAACTCTAAAGCGGGATGGTCTTTTCCACTTGTCCCGAATAAGTGTTAATCGTTATATGCACACTATCAGTTGGTATTGAGTCGCGTGGAATGCTGAGGAATAACTTAGTAGAGTATTTCTCGGGGATGTCACCTTGTGAGTGTAGCATAGTGAGATGAGTGGTTGTTCGTCCGTCATCTGCCTTTGTCACTTCAGTGCGCAACAGCCCTATTGTCTGGTGGGCGTTCTCGATGGAAGTGTTGCCCACCTTTGTCCAGATTGAGAGATTGAGGAATGTTCCGTTCTTACTGCGCCACATGCTCTCGAACGTAATAGGGTCGGTTGCGACTTTCTCCACTGAATCCACCGGCACAAGTGTAGGCACCTGACCGATGCTTACTATTTGTGCTTTGCCGTTCCCCACCTTATTATAATATGCAACAGCACGATAGGTAGAGTCGGCAGTTGTAATCCATTTCGCCGTAACCGGTTCATCAATGGTCAGTCTTGTATCGTCGTCAATCACTATGTAGTCGATAGCCTTGTTACTGTTGGCATGTGCCATCATCAGGTCGGCCGTAGTGAGCGAACTCTCGCCCGTACCCTTGTCATAGCTATCATTCTCGCATGCAACGAATAACAATGCGGCAAAAAGCAAAGAGAAGTACTTCATCCCACTTTTAATTCTTAATTCTTAACTCTTAATTCTTAACTCTTAATTCTTAACTCTTAACTCTTAATAGATTTATCGCCGGATTGGCATACATCTTGAGCATACATTCCTTTAGAAATGCCTCGTCCTTGTTGGGGATAGAGATTTTGCCTAATTGTGCTTCGAGATATTTCTCGAATGTAGCCTTGTCCACGGGAGTGTAGTGCTCTGCCATGCGGTTGCCACCTTCCATCATATCGATAGCGATATAGTTGTTGGGGAAGAGGCGGTAGTTGGCATGAATTCCCTTGTCGATATGTTCGGCAATGATGCGGAATATGTCTGTCTTGGGAGTGTCCTCGGGAATGGCCACTAAGAAATCGTCGATACATGGAGCGCAATGATAGTGGATGCGTCCCTTGTATCCCATGATGCCGGTTTGCATGCTCAGCACATCGTCGGCTTTTGTCTTCTTCCATCCCTCCACATCTCTCTTCAGTTGGAATTCCTGTGCCTTGAGCCAGTCGCACGGGTCGTATTCGTAACTGATAGCCACCGGCACGATATGCAGTTGCCGGAGTCTCTCAGTCACTGAGCCTTCGCCTCCCATAGCCATCATCTTGACGATTGACTCCTGGGTACGGTCGTCACTGTCCTTGGCGCGACCCTCGCGCTGTGCAATCCATATATTGTCGTGCTTTTCGTTGATGACCAAATTCATGTATTCAGCCATGGTACGACTGTTGACGAGCATTTCGCGTATTCCCGCACTACGCTTCACTATGAATGATTTGTTCACCCTGACGAGGTCCTCAATCCATGGAGCGGCAAGCAGGTTGTCGCCAATGGCAATCTCGCATGTCGTCTTGAATCCAGAGTCGATGAGCATTACGTCGAGCAGTGCCGAGTCGAGCACGATGTCGCGGTGGTTGCTCACGAAGGTGTATCTGCGGGTGTTGTCTATGGCTGAGATGTCGATGTCGCATCCCTTGCTTGCCTTCGACAAAAGATCCTTGAGGAATGGATAGCAGAACGCCATCTGAAACTCAAGATTGGTCGTGCACTGCATCAGCTTGGCTGCCAACGCCTCAAACGGAACCTGTGGGAACACCTTGCCCACAACTGCCTTGAACTGCTCGTCGGCAATTAGTCTGCCATACACGTCCTGCAGTTCCTCCGGCTCGTAGGGCCGGATGCTGTCATACTTCTCTGGTATCTTCATAGCAATAAAAATGGAATCCCTAATCCCTAATTCCTAATCCCTAATTCCTAATCCCTAATTCCTAATCCCTAATTCCTAATTATTAAAACTGGTTCTCGATTATGTCGGTGAGAACGTCGCTCATCTTGAGTCCTGCCGCCTTCACTTGCTGCGGTATGAAACTCGTGACAGTCATACCCGGAGTGGTGTTGATTTCAAGCAAGTGAATCTTATCTACGGTCTCTCCGTTGCTGCCCTTTCCCTTGCCGATGATGTAGTCGATACGTATGATACCGTTGCAGTGGAGGATGTCGTAGATATGACTTGTGAGTTCAGCCACCCTCTTGGCGGTATCTTCGCTTAGGCGGGCGGGAGTAATTTCCTGCACCTGACCATTATACTTGGCATCGTAGTCGAAGAACTCGTTGTTGGTGACTACCTCTGTAGCAGGCAGTACCACCGACTTCTCCTTGGTTTTGTAGCAACCGATGGAAATCTCTGTTCCTTCGAGATACTGCTCCACCATCACGTCCGAACTCTCGAGCATTGCCTTGCGGATGGCAGGAGCAAGTTGGTCCTTGTTCTTCACCTTCGACACACCGAAGCTACTGCCGTCGGCTGCCGGTTTGACAAAGCATGGCATACCGATGCGCTCCTCCACCTCGTCGTCGCTCACCACCTCTTCATATCCCTTGCGTATGAGCAGGCTGTCGGCAACGCTCACTCCGTAGCCTCGCAGATACTGGTTGAGCACAAACTTGTCGAATGTCATAGCCTCTACCAGTACGCCACTTGTGGAGTAGGGGATGCCCACAATGTCGAGATAACCTTGCAGGATTCCGTTCTCGCCGGGTGTTCCGTGGATAGTGATGTATGCATAGTCGAAATATACTTTTTTGCCTTCCTTCTTGAACGTGAAGTCGTTGAGGTCGATTTTTGCCGTTGTGCCGTCTCCGAGATCAACGTGCCAGTCAAGTCCCTTGATATCCACGATATAGATATCATAACGCTCTTTGTCGAAGAAAGAGTATAGCCCCTGAGCGGAGCGCAGCGATACGTCGTGCTCCGATGAATCGCCACCGCAAATGATGGCTACTGTTCTTTTTGTCTGTTCCATAATAATATAAATATGTATATGAACTTTAATCCTTTAATTCTTTAATTTCCATAAGTGGCCTGCCACTTATGGATCAATGCTTCTATGTCAAGCGGCAGTGGCGAGGTGAAATCCATCTGCTTGTGGGTCGTTGGGTGGACGAACCCTAATGTTCGTGCATGCAGAGCCTGACGCGGACAAAGTTTGAAGGCATTGTTCACAAACTGTCGGTAGCTTGCTGTCCGTTCTCCTCTTAGAATTTCTGTGCCTCCATATCTCTCGTCGCTGAAGAGCGGATGCCCGATGTGCTTCATGTGAGCACGTATCTGATGTGTGCGTCCCGTTTCGAGTATGCACTCCACGAGGGTGACATATCCGAATCGCTTTATCACCCGATAGTGGGTCACGGCACTCTTGCCGATGTCGCTGCCCACGGGGAATACCGCCATGCGGAGCCTGTCCTTGGGGTCGCGTCCTATGTTGCCCTCAATGGTTCCGCTGTCCTCGACGAAGTTGCCCCACACCAATGCGTTGTATTGGCGATGTGTGGTCTTGTTGAAGAACTGTGCGCCGAGCGATGTCTTCGCGTCGGGAGTCTTCGCCACCACGAGCAGGCCGCTTGTGTCTTTGTCAATCCTGTGCACTAATCCCACTTGCGGGTCGTTTGGGTCGTATGACGGTAAGTCGCGCAGATGCCATGCAATGGCGTTCACCAATGTGCCAGTGAAGTTGCCGCATCCTGGGTGCACCACCATTCCCGCTGGTTTGTTGATCACCATCAGGTCGTCGTCCTCATACACAATGTCGAGGGGAATATCTTCCGGCTCTATGGATGTCTCAAATCGCGGTCGGTCGAGCATCAGCGTGACCACGTCTCCAGGTCGCACCTTGTGGTTGCTCTTCACCGGACGGTCGTTGACGTGCACATATCCGGCATCGGCAGCCTTCTGTATTCGGTTGCGTGATGAGTGCTGCAGTTTCTCGCACATGAACTTATCCACCCTTGTCGCCACCTGTCCGGGGTCAACCTCAAAGCGGAAGTGTTCATATAGTTGCTGCTGCCCTTCGTCAATCTCGTCGTCTATATATTCGTTGATATTCTCTTCTGCCATGTTGTCCTTGCTTTATATTACTCGGGCACTGTCACCTCCTCGAAGTCGTCGGTAATCGGTTGATCGGACGTGTAATCGTTGGGTTCGACATACTGCAAGTCCGGACCGATGTCCTCATATTCGCCATTACCAATCATGAGCGATAGCGGCAAGTCGATTGACACCCTGTCGCCTGCGCTTATTCGTCGTCCTCTGCACAGTATGCCATACACCCAGTCCTTTTCACCCGTGACAATCTTCGGTTCGAGCAGTTTGAATCCCAATGCAGTCAGTTTGGCTGTTGCCTCGCGCACACTGCTGTTGTCAATAATGTCGGGAATGGACACCGTGGGCGATGACGGCGAGTTGACAGTGACATAGATGGTATGTCCCATCTTCACGCTTGTTCCCTCTCCCGGACTTTGCGCCAGGATGCAGTCGGCAGGCAGTCGCTTGTTATATCCAGAGTCGCTCACCACGATGCGCAGTCCGTTGCGGTCGAGCAGGTTGGCTGCATTGTTGAAGGTCATCCCCGTGAGGTTAGGCACAGGCACACCTTCTCCGTGATGTGTGTAGATGTCGAGTCCGAATTTCACACCTACGCACAACAGCACCACCGTCAGGGCCATTGCCAAGAGGTTGCCCCATAGATATTTGCTTTTAAACTTTCCGAAGAATTCCTTGGATGTCATCTGTCGTTATATATTATGTGTGCAAAGAACCTTTAAGTACAATGTTGGTGGCGCCAGCCTTGCTTTTGACATATTCGCCAGCCTTGTCGCCACATTGTTTGAGCCACTCGCTGTCGCTCATGAACCGCTTCATGGCTGAGGCAAACGAGTCGTAGTCGGTAATCTCGAAACCGCCTCCCGAGGCAAGCAGTTGCTGTGCCTCCTGGAACCGCTTGTTGTTGGGACCGAAGAACACTGGCACGTTCCATACAGCCGCCTCAAGCACGTTATGAATGCCAACGCCGAATCCACCGCCCACGTATGCCACCTCGCCGTAGTGATAGATGCTCGACAACAGACCGAAGCAGTCGATTATCAGGCATTGTGCCTCGGCTGCCGTTTCGGGAGTCGCCTCGGTGTAGCGCACTGTCTTGCGGTTGAGCTTCGATAGTATCTGTTGCAGATGGTCGTTGCCGATGACGTGTGGTGCGATGATTATCTTCCATTCGGGATGCTCGTTGAAGAATCTGATGAAAATATCCTCGTCGGGTGGCCAACTGCTTCCTGCCACGAACACCTGATGGTCTTGCTTGAATGCCTCCACAATAGGCAGATGCTTGGATTGCTCCATTATCTGTAGCACACGGTCGAAACGGGTGTCACCGCTGATGGTGACATCGGTGATGCCAATCTTGGCAAGCAACTCGCGGCTTTGCTCGTTCTGCACGAAGAAATGCGTTATACAATGCAAGACACCGGCATACTTCTTGGCATACCATTTGAAGAACACCTGGTCGGGACGGAATATCGACGATACACTGTAGGTGGGCACTTGACGGTGCTTCAGTATGTGCAGGTAGTTATACCAGAACTCATACTTGATGAAAAAAGCCATTACTGGCCTCACCAACCTCAGGAATCTTATGGCATTGATTGGCGTGTCGATAGGCAGATAGCAGATGATGTCGGCACCTTCGTAGTTCTTGCGCACTTCATAGCCCGAAGGCGAGAAAAAGGTGAGCAGAATCTTGTATTCGGGATGCTCGCGTCGCAAGCGTTCCATGATAGGCCGTCCTTGCTCGAACTCTCCGAGTGAGGCAGCGTGAAACCACACGTATCTCGCTTCGGGGTCAACCTTCTGCTTGAGCAAGTCGAATGCGGCACGTTCTCCGCGCCACATCTTGCGCACCTTCTCGTTGAACAGGCTTACTATCGCTACGCCCAACAGGTAGAAATATATCGCGATGTTGTAAAGCATTATCTTTATAGCCGTGCTACGTTGTTGTCATTCAGCCTAATATCTCTATGGCCCGCTTCATGCGGTCGAGAGTCTCCTGCTTTCCGAGGAATGCGGAGATGTCGAACATTCCCGGCCCCTTGCCCTCACCGACGAGAGTGAGTCGCCATGCATTCATGATGTTGCCGAGCTTGTATTCCTTATCCTCAATCCACTGGTGGACAATGCCCTCCTGGCCTTCCACCGAGAAGTCGTCGATGCCTTCGAGCACCTGCATGAGTTCTGTGAGTTGCTGTGCCGAGTCTTCCTTCCAGCGCTTTTTGCGTGTCTTCTCGTCGTATTCGGTGGGAGCCACGAAGAAGAATTTGCACAGAAGCCACAGTTCGCTGACGAAGTTTACGCGGTCCTTCATCATCTCGACCACCTTGGTGATGCGTTCCATCGACTCGTCAACACCGTTCTCAGCCACTATTGGGGCAAACACCTCGGCAATCTCGGCGGCACTCTTGGCAAGGATATATTCGTGGTTGAACCAGATGCCCTTTTGGTAGTCGAATCTCGCTCCTGCCTTGCTGCACTTGGTGATGTCAAACAGTTCCGCCAGTTCGTCAATCGAGTACATCTCCCTCTCTGTTCCAGGATTCCAGCCCAAGAACGCAAGGAAGTTGATGACTGCCTCGGGGAAATATCCGCTTTCGCGATAACCCGACGACACCTCACCCGTCTTCGGGTCGTGCCATTCGAGCGGGAACACGGGGAATCCTAATCGGTCGCCGTCGCGCTTGCTGAGCTTGCCCTTGCCCTCTGGTTTAAGAAGCAGGGGCAGATGGGCGAATCGTGGCATGGTGTCCTCCCAACAGAATGCCTGATAGAGCAGTACGTGCAATGGTGCACTTGGCAACCACTCCTCACCGCGAATCACGTGTGTGATCTCCATCAGATGGTCATCCACGATGTTGGCAAGGTGATACGTTGGCAACTGGTCGGCACTCTTATAAAGCACCTTGTCGTCGAGGATGTCGCTCATTATTCGCACATCGCCGCGGATGAGGTCATCCACATGTACTGCCACTCCCGGCTCGATCTTGAATCGCACCACATACTGGTTGCCCTCGGCGATAAGTCGGTCAACCTCCTCCTTGGGCAATGTGAGTGAGTTGCGCATCTGCATTCGTGTGCGTGCGTCATATTGGAAATTCAGTATCTCGCTGCGCTTGGCCTCCAGTTCCTCGGGAGTGTCGAATGCAATATAAGCCTTGCCGGCATCGAGCAGCTGATTCACATATCTCTTGTATATGTCACGACGCTCGCTCTGTCGGTAAGGCCCGTAGTTGCCTCCGAAGGATACCCCCTCGTCAAACTTTATCCCGAGCCACTTGAATGATTCTATGATATACTCCTCGGCTCCGGGCACAAACCTGTTGGAGTCTGTGTCCTCGATTCTAAACACGAGTTCGCCACCATGCTGGCGGGCAAACAAATAGTTATAGAGGGCGGTCCTGACGCCTCCGATATGCAATGCCCCGGTGGGGCTTGGTGCGAAGCGCACCCTTACTTTTCTCTCTGTCATAATGACCAAATAATATAATATTTGTGCAAAAGTACAAATAATTTTTGATTTATCAACCATTTTTCTCAATTATTCTTTGTCAATTCGATTTTTTTTTGCATTTTTGCACTGTCAAAACAGATATAAGGACAAAAAATATGAGTTTATCCGTATTGAAAGACGATTTTTCCTGGCGCGACCTTTTGGTCAGAACAGGCATCACTGTGCTCACCGTTGGCATCATCTGCTGGATGATGCCGAGAGACAGCCGCACCAATTTCAGGTGCGAACAAGGCAAGCCTTGGAGACTGGCCGACCTCACCGCCCCCTTCGACTTCCCCGTCTATAAGTCAGATGCGACTATGAAGATGGAGAGGGACAGTATCATGCAGGCCTACGAACCATATTATAATTATAATAAGGAGGCTGAAGCCGTGAATGTCAGCAAGTTTGTTTCTGATTATTCCGAGGGAATTCCCGGAGTACCTGATGATTATATCAGTATTATTGCCAACCGCCTCCATCGTCTTTATCAGAGAGGAATAATCGGCACTGCCGACCTCGCCCGTATGGACAACGACACCATGCGCACCATTCTGCTGGTCAATGGTAAGAATGCCGCCCCTATCGTGCTTGGGCAGTTGCTCTCTACCAAGGCCGCCTATGAGCAGCTCTTCCTCGACAAGTCGATGGATGCCTACAGGCAGGCGCTTCAGAAATGCAATCTCAACGAATATATACAGGCCAATGTGGTATATGACAAGCAACGTAGTGAGTCAACACTCGAAGACATGCTAGCGAGTGTGCCTTTGGCCATGGGTGTTGTGCAGAA
Source organism: uncultured Prevotella sp. (assembly GCA_945830345.1). GTDB lineage: Bacteria > Bacteroidota > Bacteroidia > Bacteroidales > Bacteroidaceae > Prevotella. Next base: position 5,453 of record CALZYS010000020.1, on the reverse strand, counting down.
GGGACAGAAGATTATCGACCGTGGCGACATTGTGGATGAATACACTTACAGGATTATCGACTCCCTGCAGAAGGAGAGCGAGAAGCGCAACAGCAATGAGATGCAGGTTAGGCTCACCGTCATGGGGCAGGTGCTTTATGTCTCGATGCTGATAATCTTCCTCACGGTGTATCTCTCGCTCTTCCGTCGCGATTATTTCGAGAAACCGCGAAGTGTGGCGATGCTCTATACTCTTATCATTCTTTTCACCGGCATCACTGCCTTGCTTGTGCGCAACACCATCGGGCACGTCTATATCGTGCCCTATGTCATGGTGCCCATCTTCGTCCGTGTGTTTATGGACTCGCGCACTGCCTTCTATTCGCATATCATCATGGTGTTGGTGTGTGCCTGCATGCTCCAGCATCCGTTTGAGTTTATCATCATCGAGACAATCTCGGGTCTCGCCGCCATCTATTCGCTTCGCGAACTGCAATATCGCTCGCAGCTCTTCAAGACGGCATTTGTAGTGACTATTGTGGCAGTCACCATGAACTTCTCCTACGACCTCATAAGGATGTCGGCAATGGAAGAACTCGACCACAGCGCATATAACTATCTCGTTGTCAACGGAATGTTGCTCCTCTTTGCCTATCCTTTACTGTATATTATCGAAAAGGCGTTCGGCTTCACTTCCGACATATCCCTCATCGAACTCTCCAACACCAACAATCCCCTGCTTCGCCGAATGAGCGAGGTGGCTCCTGGCACTTTCCAACATTCCATCCAGGTGGGCAACTTGGCTGCCGAGATAGCCAATAAGATTGGGGCAAAGAGCCAGCTTGTGCGCACAGGTGCTCTCTATCATGACATCGGCAAGATGCTCAATCCCGTGTATTTCACCGAAAACCAGTCGGGAGTGAGCCCTCACGACAATCTTTCCGAGATTGAGAGCGCATCGATGATCATAAGCCATGTCACCGAGGGACAGAAGATGGCTGAGAGATATAATCTCCCAAGTGTCATACGCGACTTTATCTCCACCCACCATGGTCAGGGCAAGACTAAGTATTTCTATATCAAATACAAGAACGAGCATCCCTATGAGGATGTGGATGAGTTGCTATTCACTTATCCCGGCCCTAATCCCTTTACCCGCGAACAGGCCATACTCATGATGGCCGACTCGGTAGAGGCCACATCGCGCTCGCTCAAGGAATACTCCGAGACGAGCATACGTGATATGGTGAATTCGCTTATCGACGGTATGGTGGCTGATGGATTCTTCCGCGAGTGTCCCATCACATTCCGCGATATTACATATTCCAAGACTGTGCTCATCGAGAAACTCAAGACCATCTATCACGCCCGCATCAGTTATCCCACGCTAAATGCTCCTTCTGAAGGGAATTCAGATGGGAAGAAAGGTTAATTAATTATAATTTAATAGGCAAATGCACGGAAATATCGAACAATTTTATTACCTTTGCGGCGAATTTTTGAAAAAGATTGTTTAAATGAAGAAGATTAGATTGTTCTGCCTCTCAGTGATGACGGCAGTTTCCGTGATGAGTGCTTGGGCAGGAGGACTGCTCACAAACACCAACCAAAGTATTGAATTCTTGAGAAATCCGGCACGTGATGCCGCTATCGGTATCGACGGAGTGTATAGCAATCCCGCGGGCGTTGTATTCCTCGGCGATGGCATCCACTTGTCGCTCAATCTCCAGAATGCCCACCAGACGCGTACTGTTAAGACTGGTTTCCCCCTCTTTGTCAATAACGTTAATTCCAACGGTCAGGCTCTCCACAAGTTTGAGGGCAATGCCGATGCCCCTGTGGTGCCGTCGCTTCATGTGGCATACAACAAGGGCAAGTGGAGCTATCAGTTTAACTTCGCCATCACCGGTGGCGGTGGCAAGTGTGAGTTCCCATATGGTCTTGGTTCATTCGAGCAGGTAGTGGGTTCGCTCACCACTGTGGCTCCCCAAATCAATTCGCTTTATCAGGCTCTTGGTGCAGCTGGTATTCCCGGAATGAGTGATCATGCCATGGGAAGCAAATACGGTTTTGATGCCTACATGCGCGGTCGCCAGTATTACTATGGTTTCACTCTCGGAGCCGCATATAAACTCACCGAAAACCTGTCGGTTTATGGAGGATTGAGAATGCTCTATGGTTCGGCCAACTATTATGGATATGTCAAGGACATCAACATCGAGCATATCAATGCAGGACAGTCGCAGATGGTGAATGCCTCACAGCATTTCACTGAATTGTCGGCCACTCTCAACAAGTATGCGGGTATGATGGAGCAGATGGGTAATGCCGAAGCCGCTCAACAACTTACAGAAGCTGCCTTGAAGACTACAACTCTCGGAGTGGCTACTCAGGACATAGAGCTCAACTGCGACCAGACAGGCTGGGGTGTGGCTCCCATTATTGGTATCGACTACAAGACCGGCAAGTTTAATTTTGCAGCCAAATATGAGTTCAAGACCCGAATGAGACTTAAGAACAAGTCAGCCAATAGTCTTAGTGCCGAGAGTATCTCCATGCTTGATAAATTTGCCGACGGAGGCAGTGTAGCCGAGGATTCTCCTGCATTGCTCACCGTGGGAGCACAGTATGAGATACTGCCCTCGTTGCGCGTGATGGCCGGTTGGCACCACTATTTCGACCAGGATACCAAGCAGTGGACAAAGGATATGCTCGACGATTCTAACGAGTATCTGCTCGGAGCCGAGTGGGACATCAACAAGATTGTCACTGTGAGTGCCGGTGGACAGCGCACCAAGTATGGCATGAAGGATGCCGGCATGAACGACATATCCTTCAATGTCAGCTCTTATTCTTTCGGATTCGGAGTGGGAGTGAACGTAACTGAGAAGGTGAAGATCAATGCCGCCTATTTCCAAACCCTCTACGATGACTATAACAAGGCTGAGAAGATTGCAGAAGGGGTGAATGTCACCAATTGCTTCACCCGCACCAACCGCGTCATCGGTCTTGGCGTCAATTTCACATTGTAAGATTAATAGATACAATACTTAATTCTAAATCCTCTCTGGCAGTGATGTCAGTGAGGATTTTTTGTTGCAATTAACTGTTTGTTTCTATATCTCTGTGTTCAAATATCCCCTCAAAAGTAAAAAACTGCTAAATAAATGCTTAAAATTTGGAGATTACTCATTTTTTTCCTACTTTTGCATATAAATAACTTGTCAATAACAAAACAATACATATTTATACGCTTATGAAAAGGATACTCTTTATCGTAATCTCCATCGTTCTTGGCTGTTATGGCAGCACAGTCAAGGCACAAGGTAATGCCGACGCATTAATGAGGCAGGCGCAGGATTTCCTCGCCAACAAGGAATATGTCAAGGCACGTAGCACCTTCCTCCATGCCTTCAATGCCTTTGTGGCTGCCGGTCAGAGTGAAAAGGCCACTTTTTGTGGCACCAAGGTGGCTTCGCTCTATTATCGCGAAAACTACTATAAGGAGGCTTTTGACATATTGAGGGCTGCCGACCAGGCTATCATTGCCGCTGAACAGAAATCTCATTCCCAGCATCCCGAACTCCGTTATGCCACCACCAAGGAGCGACTGCAGATGTACATCCGTCTTCGCAAGGCTCCCAGTGCCGCCGAACAGCTGTCGCGTCTCGACGCATACGCAAGTGCCGCAGCTAATGACTCGCTGAACAAAGACCTGCTCTACACCAAGGCAAGCCACTACTACACCTTCGGTATGACTGCCAAGGGCGATGAGGCTATCGACCAGCTCATCAAGGAATTTAAGGATGCCAAGCAGTATGACAAGGTCATCGACACCTATTGCACTCTCATCGGCATTGCCCGCAAGAGCGGTAATGCCGCCATGACCTCGCGCACGTACGAACAATATATTATATGGAAGGACTCGGTGAAGGTGCTCAAGGCTCTCGACGAGATTAACTCGCTCAAGAAGGAATGTAGCGAGAAGCAGACTGCCATCGACGACAGGGACAGCTCGCTGCGCAGTCGCCAGTATGTCATCGTGGCTCTTTGCGTACTTGCCGCCATACTTGCCGCTGCTCTCGTCTTCGGTGGCATCGTCCTTGTACGCTTCATTCTTCTCACCCGCAAGCAGAAGAACGCCATCGAGGTGGCTCGCGAGCACAACGAGCAGAAGAGCCGATTCATACGTAACATCTCGGCACAGATTTCGCCGACACTCGGCAAACTCGATCCCTCTCTTCCGCCAGTGAAAGCCCTCAATGGCTTTATGGCTCATGTTGAGGAAATGTCGCAATTAGAGGACACTCTTTCTGAGCCTTGCGAGATGGAGGAGAGAAACATTGCCGCTTTCTGCGACTCGGTTGCCAAGAAGATGGAAGGCAAGATGGCTGATGGTGTCAACTTTGTGGTCAACGCCCCGAAACTTGGTATGAAGATTAATGCCGATATGCTTGAGCGCATTCTTCTCCATCTCCTCAGCAATGCCGCCCACTTCACTCCTGCCGGAGGCAAAATCACACTCGAATACAAGAAGCGCGGAGCCCACACCCACCAGTTTGTAGTGAGCGACACTGGCTCAGGAATCCCCGAGGACAAGCGTGTCGACCTCTTCAAACCCTTTGCCGCTGTTCACGACCTCACCGAGGGCGACGGACTTGGTCTGCCGATCTGCTCGCTTATAGCAACGCGCATGAACGGCACGCTCTCTCTCGAAGAGTCATACACCAAGGGTGCCCGATTCGTGCTCGAACTGCATACTTAATATAGGTATTTGCTGAACGCCGATGAATTTTGCCGTCAACCCTTCATCCTACACAAATCCACTGTAAATAATTGATATACAGCGTGTTCAGCGAATGTAGGGTTAGCTCAACCCTACACTGCTTGAACTCTCTGATAATCAAACAATTAAATCTGATTTGTGTAGGGTGAAGGGTTGACGACAAAATTCTTCCGCACTCAGGCTCAACAGCCATCGCACTCAGGCTCAACCGCCATCGCAAGCGGCTTTGCTGCGACTGCAAGATATCTGTAGTCGCTCTGTCAAGGAGGCGAAAGGCGACTGCCAAAGTGATGACAGCCGACTGCCATAGAGGTGACAGAGGGCGAGGACAAGTCTGCGTTGATGATATGACAAGTCTGCGTTGATGAAATGATATAAAAAACGTCCGATTTGTTTGGAGAAATGAAATAAAATGATTAACTTTGCAGCCGAACAATATAATCATTATGGTTATTGACGAAAAAACAGTAAAGGAAGAGGTAAAGCGAATACCTTACGGTATGATGAACTTCGTGGCTGTGCGCGAGGACAACTGCTACTATGTCGATAAGACAAGGTTTATAGAAAAGGTGGAGAGAGCCAACAAGTACTTTTTCTTCATCCGCCCCCGCCGTTTCGGCAAGAGCCTCACTGTGTCTATATTGCACCACTATTACGACATCAATGCAGCAGATAAGTTTGAGCGACT
>CALZYS010000019.1 GCA_945830345.1 uncultured Prevotella sp. | reverse complement strand
GTGATGTTCTTCTTCATGTTCAACGATTATGCAGCTGGTCTTAACTTCTATTATTTCGTTTCGCTCTTCTTCAGTGCTGCCATCATGTGGGTGCTCCGCAAGACAACCAACGATGCCAAGCTCCTTGCCATCCTTGAGGCTAAATACAAGGAGAACAAGAACAATCCCAAGAAGCAGCAGAGCGGTATGGCGGCACGACTCGCCGCCATGCAGAAGCAGGCTGAGGAAATGCGCAAGTTGCGAGAACAGCAGAAGAGATGATTGAAAACGTCCGCTTGTAGGGTCTTACCTCGTGTAAGACCGCAACACGTATAAGATTGAAATATGAAAATGAAAAAATTTATGTTAAACCTTGCCTTGGCGATGATGATGCTCGCTGCCACAGGCACTACAAATGCACAGAACGACGTGAACATCGGTAAAAGCAACATCAAGCTGCAGGGCAACCTCATGACTCCCGAGGCTCTCTGGGCTATGGGACGCATAGGTGGCGTGGAGGCTTCGCCCGACGGAAAGCAGGTGGTGTTCCAAGTGGGCTACTACAGTGTGAAGGCCAACAAGGGACATCAGGTGATCTGCATCATGAATGCCGACGGCACCAACCGCCGACAACTCACCACTTCGTCAAAAAACGAAACCGACCCCGCATGGATTGAGGGCGGCAAGCGCATTGCCTTCATCACTGGAGGACAGTTGTGGAGCATGAATCCCGACGGAAGCGACAGAAAACAGCTTACCCACGACAAGGCGGGCATCGAGGGATTCAAGTTCTCGCCAGACGGCACAAAGGTGATTCTCATCAAGTCGCAGGCTTTCAACGAGATTATCAAGAAGAATCCTGACGACCTGCCCAAGGCTACGGGGCGTGTAGTCACCGACCTCATGTATCGCCACTGGGACCACTATGTTGAGAGCATTCAGCATCCCTGGCTTGCCGAGGTCAATGCCGATGGCATCACCGAGGGATATGACATCCTTAATGGCGAACCATTCGAATGTCCGATGGAACCCTTCGGCGGTATCGAACAGCTCGCATGGAGCACCGACTCCAAGTCGATTGCATACACCTGCCGCAAGAAGACTGGGGTCAACTATGCCATCTCCACCGATTCTGACATATATTTATATAATATAGGTACGCGAGAGACTCGCAACCTCTGCAAGCCTGCCAACTACCAGGCTCCTGCCGTAGATCCCACTCACACGATGAAGGACCAGACGGTTAATGCCGAGGCAAATCTCAAGAACAACCCCGGCTACGACCAGAACCCTCAGTTCTCGCCCGACGGACGATACGTGGCTTGGCAGAGTATGGCTCGCGACGGATATGAGGCCGACCTCAACCGCCTGTGCGTGTATAACCTCGCAACAGGCGAAAAGTCGTACGTCAGCACAGCGTTCGACTCCAACGTGGATGCCTTCTGCTGGAATCCCGACTCCAAGACTCTGTCGTTCATCGGCGTATGGCATGGCTGTATCAATCTCTATCAGGTGAATCTCAAGGGCGAACTGCGCCAGCTCACCGACGACGAGGCTGACTTCGGTAGCATCCAACTTGCCAACAACGGTAATCGTCTGCTTGCCACACGTCAGAGCATCTCTGTTCCCACCGACATCTATATGATCACTCCGGGCAAGGACGTGAAGAAGACCAAGGTGGAGCAGATAAGTCACGAGAACGAGCACATTCTCTCGCAGCTCTCCCTCGGAAAGGTGGAGAAGCGATGGGTGAAGACCACCGATGGCAAGGACATGCTCACATGGGTGATTCTCCCGTCCAACTTCGACCCCACAAAGAAATACCCCACCCTGCTCTTCTGCGAGGGTGGTCCGCAGAGCCCTGTGAGTCAGTTCTGGAGCTATCGTTGGAATTTCCAGATTATGGCTGCCAACGGATATGTCATCATCGCCCCCAACCGCCGCGGTCTGCCCGGATTCGGACATGAGTGGAACGAGGCTGTCAGCAGCGACTGGACAGGTCAGTGCATGCGCGACTATCTCTCTGCCATCGACGATGCTGCCCAGAATCTGCCCTACGTGGATAAGGACCGCATGGGAGCCGTGGGTGCCAGCTTTGGCGGATTCAGCGTTTATTGGCTTGCCGGCAATCACGACAAGCGTTTCAAGTGCTTCATCTCCCACGACGGAGCCTTCAATCTCGAGTCGATGTACACCGACACCGAGGAGGCTTGGTTCAGCAACTGGGAGTACGACGACGCCTTCTGGAACAAGAATCAGACTGCCGATGCCCACAAGACCTACGCCCAGTCGCCCCACCGCTTTGTGGACAAGTGGGACACTCCCATCCTCTGCATCCACGGCGAGATGGACTACCGCATCAACTACAACCAGGGTATGGGAGCCTTCAATGCCGCCCGCATGAAGGGCATTCCCGCCGAGCTCCTCATCTATCCCGACGAGAACCACTGGGTGCTCAAGCCCCAGAACGGCGTTCTCTGGCAGCGCACCTTCTTCGGCTGGCTCGACCGCTGGCTCAAAAAATGAAGAGTGAGGAATTAGAAATGAGGAATGAGGATTTAGAAAAATATTAAGTTAGCCACCGTTCCCGGCTATTTTGTCGCCGGGCCATAATAAAATATCAATGACAGAAATAATCCAGAAAAAACTGAATGACAGCGCAGCCGCAAGATGGACTGCCCTTGTCCTCGTGGCATCAATGATGTTCTTCGGATATATGTTCGTAGATGTGATGTCACCCCTCCAGTCGCTCATCGAGAAAGAGCGCGGTTGGAGTCCTGATGTGTTCGGCACGTATGCTGCCGGCGAGTATATCCTCAACGTGTTCGGCTTCCTCATCGTGGCAGGAGTCATCCTCGACAAGTGCGGCATTCGCTTCACTGGCGAGCTCTCCGCCTCGATGATGTTCATCGGAGCCTGCATAAAGTTCTATGCCATCAGCGACGCCTTTGCCGGTTCGGCATTTGCCACATGGCTCGACTCATGGTGGACATCCATGCCCGCCTCGGCCAAGTTGGCGTCCTTCGGCTTTATGATCTTCGGTTGCGGATGCGAGATGGCAGGTACCACCGTTTCCAAGGCCATCGCCAAGTGGTTTAAGGGCAAGGAGATGGCTCTTGCCATGGGTCTTGAGATGGCTATCGCCCGCATTGGTGTGTTCGCCATCTTCTCCATCTCCCCCATCCTTGCCGACAAGATGGGCGGTGTGTCGGGTCCTGTGGGCTTCTGCACAGCCCTTCTGTTCATCGGTCTCATCACCTTTACCGTCTTCACCTTCATGGACAAGAAGCTCGACAAGCAGTTGGGCATCGACGGAACGAGTGGCGATAGCGAGGAGGAGTTCAAGGCGTCCGACCTCAAGATTATCCTCACGAGCCGCATTTTCTGGGTGGTAGCCCTTCTCTGCGTGCTCTACTATTCAGCCATCTTCCCCTTCCAGCGCTATGGTGCCAACATGCTGCAGTGTAATCTCGACGGCATCTCTCCGTCCGACGCCAGCAACATCTTCCGTTGGTTCCCCATCGGTGCGGCAGTCATCACTCCGTTCCTTGGCTCGTTCCTCGACCACAAGGGCAAGGGAGCCACAATGCTTATCTGGGGTGCCATCCTCTTGATATGCTGCCACCTCGTGTTCGCATTCATCCTGCCCTCCACCCACAGCTATCTCATCGCCTACTCCACCATCGTACTTCTTGGCGTGTCGTTTGCCCTCGTACCGGCAGCCCTGTGGCCCAGTGTGCCTAAGATTATCGACGAGAAAGTGCTGGGCAGTGCCTACTGCCTCATCTTCTGGGTGCAGAACATCGGTCTTTGCTTCGTGCCTATGCTCATCGGTAGTGTGCTGGCGTCATCCAATGCCGACAACCCCGCCGTTATAGCAGCCAAGGAGGCAGGCGCCGAGTTCATCCCCTACAACTACACCACTCCATTGGTTATCTTCGCTTGCTTCGGTATTGCCGCCTTCTTCCTCGCCCTTTATCTTAAAGTGATCGACAAGAAGAACGGCTATGGACTTGAAGAGGCGAACATTAAGAATTAAATAATCAACTTTCGGAAGTAGTAAAAAGGAGATAAAAGAAGATAAAAGGAGATAGATGACATATGTTTCAAGCATAAATTTTACTATTGTCCTTTATCTTCCTGAGCGACCACATAGAGCTATAACTTCTTATAACTCCTTTTAACTACACAAGTTGAGCAAATGTGAAACTTAACTTAATTAAAATTTTGTATTATGAAGAAATTTATGTTATCCCTGGCTGTTATGATGGCAATGTCCATCGCAGCCAACGCTCAGAGCGACGTCAAGAAGGACGCCGAGAAGAAGTGTGAAAAGAAAGAGTGCTGCCAGAAGAAGGCTGCCGAGTGTAAGAAGGCTTGCGACAAGAAGACTGACGACTGCTGCAAGAAGGCTGCCGAGTGCAAGAAAGCTTGCGACAAGAAGACTGCCGACTGCTGCAAGAAGGCTGAGAAATGCAAGAAAGCCGCTGAATGTAAGAAGGCTTGCAACAAGACTAACAAATAATCATTGTTAGCCAAAATACAAGTGCGGTATTGTAAGATGTCAATACCGCACTTCATTCCCTCCAACACTATAAACGAAACGCCCTAATACTAAACAACCTATCACTTTACGGTTAATACTTATACCTATATCATTTATTATTATTTATAAACAAAACATTGAAAAGAACATTATGAAAAAAGGGAAACAACTATTCTGTATGCTGTTATTGCTTTTGGTGCTATGCCACATGAAAGCTAACGCTACTAAAGTTTGGGACTTTGAAGACTGCGAAATAGGCCAGGAATTCAAGATGTGGAACCTTTTCGGCTCTGAGGCATCAACATCGTCCGCCGTGGTCGAAGCTGACCCTAAGAATCCTAACAACAAGGTATTACACGTCAAAGTGAAGGAATGGAACACTTTTGTGGAATTCAACCTGCCCGAAGAACTTGCAGGACACAGGTTGACCAACATGGTGAAATCAGTGAAACTGAACTTCTATCGCCCGAACAATGACTCTGACAACTGGAAACAGTTTCACGTATTCCTCGGAGACGAAAGACTGTTCCAGGACGATGGCTATCCCTATCAGGGTGACCAAGACGTATGGCAATCAAGGGAATACAAACTTGCGCCTGTAACAGAGTCGGCAGATGACGAGCGTATGTTCCGCTTGGGCATACATCATGATAATTCTGATTACTACATTGACAATATTGTTCTTGACACATATATCGTGGCCGACGGACAGACTCTCGACTACTGCACCAAAAACACATCCAGCAGCTACACCATCATCGACAGCCCCATCATGACGGTCGAGGGCAAGGAACTGACCATAAAGACCTCACGTTATACATATTGGAGCAGTGTCGTTGAAGGAAGCGGTAGAATCAACCTCATGTCTGGAGGCGAGAGGACTTTTCTCGGAAACAGTTCCAAGGCATATCCAGACTGGACCAAGTTCAGCGGAGACCTGCATGTATATCCATATAAGGAGGTGGAGGGCAACTGCGGTTTCTACGGTCTGATATGGATGCACAACGGCAAGACCTTCATTGCCGACGACCCAATCCAAAGCGCCAACGACGGAAAGGTGAACAACTGTCTCGCCAATGCCTCGCTCTATCTGCACGAAGGTAGCACAATGGCTGCCGAACAGGGACTGAGAGGTATGCGCATCGGCAAACTGGAGACTGAAAAAGGCAGTGAGCTGACAGGATACTACAAGAGCAAATCTGCACAAAACAGCTATTACATGATAGGCAAAGGTGACCACGACGCCACGCTCGCCGGACGCATCGCCCCATGGCAGGACAACATGACCATGAAGGTGGGTCTCATCAAGGAGGGCAAAGGCACATATCGCATCACCGGCAATGACAACCTCATCACCGGAGGTATCACCGTCATGGACGGTACGGTGCTCGTATGCAACGATGCTGCCGAGGCAAAGACCAAGAAGCTCAGTGGTGCCACAGGACACAAAAGCGGCGACAACAACGGTATAGTTGTGAGAAAAGCGGGAACCATAGGCGGTAACGGTTCAATAGCACTTCCCACCGAAGTGTTCGGCACAATGACTCCCGGTGACGGAAATACCGGAACCCTGCATATCGCAGACTATGCAAAAGGCACTAAGCCGACTCTCACCCTGCGCCCCACGGCAATACTGAATATGGAGATCCGCAGTGCAGCCGACCACGATGCCGTCGAGGTTGAAGGCAATGTGGCATACAACAACATGGACGAGAATTTCAATGCCCTGGACAAGATGCCCCGCATCGTGATTCAGCTCACTGAGGATGCCAAGCTAAACAAGGGTGACGAATTGGTACTACTCACCGCAGCCGGCAAGGAGGCAAGGGACAACATGGAATGGAACTTCAACATCATCTACCCCAAGGCATATACATGGGAGGTGAAGGAACGCGAGGGCGAGAACGGAAGGCTTGAACTCGTGGCCATTGTCACCTCAGAGGAATACGGAGGCCAGGGCGACGTCACAATCGACGACGGTAACGAGGAGGACAACCCCTTCGAGGAAACCACCCTTGACATCAACCTGGAAATGACAGACAACACACCAATACGCACATACGCCGACAAGATTAATCAGTATGTAGGCACCTGTGTGCCTGTTTGGAGCATCAATGTTGATGATGCCAACAACGAGGAAGCCAAGCGCATAGCACGGGATTTCAATATGGTGGTATGCGAGAATGAGATGAAATTTGCATACGTTGAACCCTCACAGGGCCAATTTGATTTCTACCATGGTGACCGTCTTGTCAATTTTGCCACAAGAAACAACATGCGCGTCAGGGGACACACTCTCGTATGGCACAAGCAGGTGGCAGAGTGGCTCTCATCCGACGGTATCAAGAACAACAAGAACTGGACACGCCAGCAACTGCTCGACATCATGAAGACCCATATAGAGAAAGTGGTTGGACACTGGAAGGGCAAGATTCACGAATGGGACGTATGCAACGAGGTACTCAGCGACGACCAGGGTATCGTATGGAGCAATCCCGACGCTTACACTCTGCGTCCGTCTATATGGACTGTCATCGGTGAGGAGTTCCTCGACTCTGCCTTTGTATGGGCGCACAGGGTCGATCCTGATGCCGTGCTTATCCTCAACGACTATGGTGTGGAGTTCAAGGGCGACGCCAAGGCAGAAGCCCTGTTTAATCTCGCCAAGAGACTTAAAGACCGCGGTGTGCCAATCGACGGTGTCGGATTGCAGTGCCATCTTGATGTTTATGGTGTTGACCCGGGCAGACTGGAGCAAAACATCAAGAGATATAATGCCATCGGTCTGAAGTGCGTTATAACCGAGCTTGACCTCGGCATGGACAGCATGAACGAACAAAACCTAAGGCAACAGGCACAGGACTATTTCAACATAGCCCAGGTGGCATTGAAATACGACCACTGCAATGAGCTGATGATTTGGGGTCTCACCGACAACCGTTCATGGAGAAATGGCAATCCCCTGCTCTTCGACGCTAATCTCAAAGAGAAACCCGCATATTACGGATTACATGCTGCTGTGCGTCAGGCAAGCGGCTCATCAATCCAAGGCAGTGACGGCATTGAAGAAAACATTGCCGACTACGGTGAGCCTGTAAATACACATTATTACTCATTACAGGGCTTGCCTGTAGGCAACGGCTATCGCGGTCCGGTGGTTGAAGTTACGGTATATAAGAACGGACAAAAACGCATCAGGAAAACATTTCGTTGAGTAATATTATAAATGAAGGGTGTTGCAAATAATTTCGCAACACCCTTTTTTATGTCCTAATATACAAACACTCGCAAGTGCTTGACACTGCCTGGCGCTCCCTGTTCTGCTCGCGGCAGATAGTCGAGGGCAGTGACGGTTTGCTCGCTGCCAAGGTCAATGACAAGCAGATGGGGGAAGGCGGTGCCACGCTGCGTCTGCCAGTAGGTTGACTCCTGAAGGTCGAACACCTTGTCGCCAGTGTGGTTGCCCACCTCGTTCTCACTGTCCGCATATTTCACCGTCCAGGGTTCGCGACTGAGTCGCTTGCCTTGGGCGTCGAGCAGATAAAGCTCTGCCACAGCCACTTGGTCGGAGGCATGGGTGGAGAGACACTCGATAGCCACATATCTGCCCTTGGCGGGAGCCGAGAACGATATGGTCTGCCATCCGTTGCCTAACTTCAGATTGGTGTCGGCTACGGGCGATGCTGAGTTGAGGTCGGGACGGTCGCCGGGATTGTTGTGCTTATTGCTCTTCTCGAGATTGAGTTTGTCGAGTTCGGGTTTGTCCTGACAATATGCCGTGGGCTCACCCTTGGGCCCTACGATGTCGAGCACCACCACCTCGTTCTTGCCCTTCTTCAACCAGCAACCGGGAACGTAGAGAGTCTGCTGCGGACCAATGTTCCAGAACCTGCCGAGGGCATGTCCGTTGACATACACCATTCCCTTGCCGAATGCCTCCATATTAATAAAGGTGTCGCCAAGTTTCTTCAACGTGAAATATGCACGATAATAACCCTTATTAAATGAGGAATGAGGAATGAGAAATGAGGAATTGGGCTGCGCCTTGAAGCTGTTGTTTGCAGTTTGATAGTCGCAGGGGATGGTGGCGATGCGCCAGTTCTTTAGGTCGTAGGTGAGCTGGTGTCCGTCGGCTTCAGCTGTGATGGTGACACTCTCGGTGATTCCCTTGAAGTCCTTGATGGCACGACCGAAGTTGATGCGTCCCATAGCCTCGATGAGGATGGTGAGTCGCTGTCCGCTCTTGACGGCTGGCAGCATGAGGCTCTTCTCGTTCTTCACACGGTCGATCTTGCCAATATACTTGCCGTCGATGAACACCTGGGCATAGTCGTGGCAGTCGTTCAATGTCAAGAGCGAGGAGGTGGCGACAGAAGGAAGAGTGGTCTCGTAAATCATACTGCCCCACCCCGTGTCGAGTTCCTCCATGGTCTTCACGTCGCGCGAATCAACTGTTTTTGAGATGCCACAGGAGATTGGTGCATACTCGGTGAACTTGAATTCGGGCACTGAGATGAGAGGCATGGGAGCCTTGGGCACGGAGGGCAGTTTTTTGCCATCAGCATATTTCTGCATAGTGCTGCGCAGAGTCCAGAACTTGGCAGTGGTCAATCCACACTCGTTGATGGGAGCGTCGTAGTCGTAGGATGTGACATCTGGAGCGAAGCCCGGACTATTGGCTCCTGCCCAATGACCGAAGGATGTGCCGCCGTGAGTCATGTAGAGCGAGAAACTGATGCCCTTGGAGAGCATCTCGTCGATACCAGCCACCATGTCGTCGGCAGGACGGGTTTCATGACGTGCGCCCCACTTGTCGAACCAGCCGCTCCAGAACTCAGAGCACATCAGCGGCGACTCGGGACGCAGTTCCTTGAGACGGCGGAACTGTTCGTCGATGTTGGCACCTGTGCCGAAGTTCATTGTCCATATCAGGTCGTCGAGACCATTGCGGGTGAAATTGCTCGACCAGTCGCACTGGAAGAGTGTGACCTTGTCGAATCCCGACTGGCGCACGATGTCGCGAATCTCCGACACGTAGGGCTTGTCCTCGCCGTAAGAGCCGTATTCGTTCTCCACCTGCACCATGATAATCGGTCCGCCGTTCTCGATGGTGAGTGAGGCGAGTTGCTTGCCAACCTCTTTCTCAAATAAGCGCACACGCTCCATGAAATAGGGGTCGCGCTCGCGCAGACGGATGTCTTTCTTCTTCAACAGCCACCAAGGCAGACCGCCCATCTCCCACTCTGCACACACGTAGGGACCGGGGCGCACGATGACGTACATGCCGTTCTTCTGAGCCAAGCGGCAGAACTCAGCTACGTCGTTCTGACCGGTAAAGTCATACACACCCTCCTGCTGCTCATGGATATTCCAGAAGACATACAGGCAGAGGGTATTCATGCCCAACGCCTTGCACATCTTGATACGATGCTCCCAATAGGGGCGCGGAATACGGGGATAGTGCACCTCGGCAGCCTTCACCACAAACGGCTTACCATTGAGCATGAAGGTGTTCTTGCCGACAGCAAACTCCTCTGCCGCCATTACCTTATTAGGCAGCAAAAGAGCCAAAAATAGCGCTAAAATGATATTTCCAATTGTCTTTCTCATAAATGAATGGTTTTTAAATTATATGCAAAGTTATTGTTTTTTACTCAATCAAGCAAGTTATGTCATTAACTTCTTTAGCTTCTTTAACTTCTTTAACTTCCCTTACTTGAGAAAGTCGATTAATTAACTAAAATTATCCTGAAAGACAATCTTGATCCCCAAACCAAAACTAAATTAACCATTGATGAATCATTACAAATAATTTAACAATCTCTATTTAATTTCCCATGAATCACGCCATTGGATAAATCGGACTCCATTATCATCAAAATCAATCGGCAACCACACATATCGCCCATCGGAAGGATACTTGGGTCGCCATATATCTGACATAAAGATATAGCCGTCACCGTAGGGTAAGACAAATGTTGACTGTCCGCCGAAGGTTATCTCCGCCTTGGGACCACGACATGGATTGGGGTGTTGCTTCCATAGTCCCCATATGCTTCAACACTCCCAAGTATTTCTCGAAGTGCTTCAAGAAGGAGTTCGGCATGCTGCCGTCGGAGTATGTGAGAGTATGAGGGTAAATGAATATAATTGGGCTAATGCCCTCACTTTTCCCTACGTTTTAGCAGATATTGAGTGCCATATTTGGACATTCTTTTGACTATTCCTGGTAAATTTGAGAGATAACGACCGAATTTGGGCAATGATTCGCTTATTGTTGCAGCTCCGGCATACTTGCGAAGAGTAGAGAAGATGTCACTAGTGGTGAGGTATTCTCCCTCAGATGGGTCGGACGTGAGTTCAAAACAGTCGTGGAACACCATCTCGGCAGAGTCGCGCATTTCAAACTGGCGATTGTGCTCCATCACAAGCTCTGTCTGTCGGGCGTCAAACCATCGCTGCTCGTTCTGTCTCACTGCCTCAACTGCCTGAGCATAAAGCTGCTGGTAGTCGGGGCGATAGTCGGTGTTGATTGGTTCGGTGAGATTCACCACGAAGAATCTGCGCGAGCCGCTTGGGTCGCTCAGCACGTCGGTCATATTTGAGGTGGCAATAAACGATGCCATACGTGGAAGATCCTCGCGACGTCGGGCGTATGGACGTTTTACATTTACAGTAGTCAATTGGAGCGTATTCTTGAGAAATCCCTGCTGCACCTTGGCTGAAATAGAGTTGAACTCGTCGAGATTGATAAGCAGATATTCCGCCATCGACTGCATCACACTCTTCTTCTCCCCTATCTGCAGGTTGTCGAGATACCCCCATCGCATGTTCTCAGGCAAGAGTTGTCGGCAGAAAGTGGATTTATGATAACCCTGTGGCGACACGAGAAGCGGCACTATACTGTTGGCATATTTCACATTGCGCCCCATCCATTGCGCCACCATACCCACAAACCACATCCTGAACCATTCCTTCCACTGCTTAAGGTCGGTTTTTACTGTCTCTGCCAGTCGCCCTATATGGTCTTCGCCATCCCATTTGCCGTCGATGGAGAAAAGCCAGTCCTCTACGGGGTCATACACCGTGATACGGTTGGAGTTGAGATACCTCACCACGTCATTGTTCCACACGTTCAGCCCTGCCTGACGCGCACTGATAGTGAGTCCGTTGCGGAATCTCTCGTCGGCAGGATTCCATCCCAAGTAAATGCGGTCCTTGTCGAGATATTCCACACAGCCCTTCAGTTTGTTGTATCTCAATTTGTACATCTCGTCAACAAATGAAATCAACCCCGTAGTGTCAGCATTATTCAGTTCGTCATCGTTCATGATATATCCTCTCATCACAGTCACGTTCTCGTTGCCCTTCACCATGAGTGGAGCGGCTTGGGGATTGACGTAAGGCGAGTCGTCGGCTGAGATGCGGCAATTGGCCATCATCGCCGAGCTTTCCTCGGCTATTCCCGATGCGTTCACTGTCTCTCCGATGAGAGCAGTATATATGTTGGTGGCAACCATATAGGCTGTACTGAAGAAGCGCCTCATGCCACCCTCATCCTTCTGAGCCTTGGCATTTGGTAGTTCAATTTTGACAAGTATTTTCAAGGTCATCCCACTGGCTCCCACAAATGTGGCGAGCGTGCAAGGCAGCACCCTTGCCGACAACTTGGCATTTTCCATCTGCTGTTCGTCGTAGATAGGACCTGCCGACAACATCAACATATCGTTATATCCGCTCACCGTCAACGTGCCGTTCTTGTCGGTATGAAGTCTCACTGATGCATACACCCTGTGAAGTCGGCCCAACATGTCGCCATAGAGGTCGCGACGCGAGGATAACTTCATGTTTGTGCGATATGCATCGATAAGCTCGCTCTCCATGTTGGCCTTCATGCGTGCCAACAATGTGATGAGCGACACGTTGCTTGCCATACTTTTGTTTCTCTTGTCTGTTCTCACGAGTGTGAGGTTCACCTTACTTTTCATACTTCTTGATGTTAATGATTTTACTAATTGATATTCACGGATTTGCCCGTTGGACGTGTGGAAAACGACAGTTGAGTTTCAAAAAGTTCCACGTTGTGGCACTTTTTGTTCCTCGTATGGAAACTTTATGTTCCTCGTAGGGAAACTTTATGTTCCTCGTAGGAAATAAATAACTCTCCAACTGAGAAAAATCTTCACGCTAACTGATGGGACTTCTTACGCTAACTGCCAAAAATTCTTCTGCTAACTAGCAAAAGTTCTCACGCCAACTGGCAAAAGTTCTCACGCCAACTGGCAATCATGCATTATACTCCTCGATATATCCATCGAAGAGATTGGTATTCACATATCCCTTCGACTGGAAATAATTCTTTATCTCCTTCTGCTGTTCTTCTGTCAGATACTTCTCGCCCCTGAACACTCTATAGTAGCCAGTTCGGCTTCCGATAATATTCATCACGGCATTTCTCATGGTTACCAAGTCTTTCTTCGTCACGTTGTCGAACATTCTCGAGATTCCATATGCTTTTCTTACAATCTTGAACTCCACATACATCGGGCACTCCTTCATCTGCAGCACCTTGGGCAGAACGCACGGAGCACTATTGTATATAGTGTTCATTCGGTTGAATGCCACACGTCGGGTACAGGTGTCCGCCTTCGGGCAACCGTCGAGAAAGCATACTGTATAGCTTTCTTTAATACCTCTAAACAAGTCTTTTTCTTCCATAATCGATACTTTTAATTTAAAAAACACGCTGCAAAGATACAAAAAACAAATGAAAAATGCAAGCATTTGCCCATATATTTTCGCTCACCCTCATACCCTCACCCATATCTTTATATATAATCAATTGATTGTCAGTATAAAACAAATAAGATGATGGTATGAGGGTAAAAGAAGAAAAATATTAGATATTGATTATCCAAAATCTTATGGTCGTAGGGACAGGTTCTTAGAATCATCATAGATGAACAAGCATAGAATGCCAAATGGAAGACATTCCTTATACGTGAAGCATACGACGCAAGATGGTTGTATATGCATCATCCAAGGCTACATTTCGTCCAGATCTCTTGAACTCGTTGATACAGCAGTTACGCAAGTCCGAATAGAGATAGCCAAGTTAGTCGCAAGATATATTCTCGCGGATGCTCCATGTGGCTGTAAAAACCTCGCTCACTATGTCTGCCGCCATATCTTCATCTTCGAGAAAGTTGAGAACAAAAAAGTAGAGCCGTATTTAGCATAACTCAAAAAAAAACGAAAACATTTGGTGGTTTCAAAAAATCTTCTTACCTTTGCAGCGTAGTAATATACATACGCTTATGGAAGTGAACAACAAGTATATACGTTTTGACTGGGCAGTGAAGCGAATGTTGCGCGACAAGGCCAACTTCGCCGTGTTGGAAGGACTGATAACGGTTCTTACGGGCGAGGCCGTGAAAATAGAGGAACTCCTTGAAAGCGAGGGCAATCAGGAAAGCGCCACCGACAAGTTCAACCGTGTGGATATCAAGGCAAAGAATGACAAGGGAGAAATAATTATCGTTGAGGTGCAGCTCACGCGACAATTGCATTTTCTTAGACGTATGCTCTATGGTGTCTCTAAGGCCATAACAGAGCATATCGAGGTTGGCGAGATGTACGATCAGGTGAAGAAAGTCTATTCAATCAACATCCTGTACTTTGACCTTGGCAAGGGCAGCGACTATCTCTATCATGGCAAGACTGTCTTCACAGGCGTACATACCAACGACCAGCTTGAGATGAACACCAAGGAGGCTGAAGAACTCCGCATGAATGTGCCGCAGGATATATTCCCCGAGTATTATCTCATCCGCGTTAACGAGTTCAACAGCGTTGCCACCACCCCGATAGAGGAATGGCTCGACTACCTGAAGAACAACCGCATCAAGGACGACACCTCGACGCCTGGCTTAAAGGAAGCCCGCCAGAAACTCCTCTACATGACGATGAACGACAAGGAGCGCAGGGCCTACGATGCCCACATGGATGACATCATGGTGCAGAACGACGTGTTTTACACCGCCAGAATGGAAGGTCGGGCTGAAGGTCGGGCTGAAGGTCGGGCTGAAGGTCGAGCTGAAGGTCGGGCTGAAGGTCGGGCTGAAGGTCGGGCTGAAGGCATTATGTTAACAGCCAAGAACTTGAAAGCGATGGGCTTTAGCATTGTCGACATCATTAAGGCAACAGGGTTGTCGGAAGATGACATAATAAAATTATAAGTATTCTTTTGTCTATCTTCCCACTATCTCCATTGGCTTGTCATCAAAAAAATGCAACGATGTTGATTTTCTAAGATTTGCAAAATAAAAAACTCCGTCTGGAATCACTTCCGGACGGAGCACACCAAATAACTTTGTATCATGTAAATTAATGCTTTCTCTCTCAAATTTCATCAATTTGCTTTTTTGAGATGTTTCGAAGGTCAAAGCCTCACGGCCTTGCCTTCAATATTTACATCTTCGTGTTACCTGAATAATCTTTTTTACCTTACCTTAGAAGTAATTCACTAATTACCTAATACCTAAATCGAAATAACTAACAATCTTTATTACCAATAACTAAAAACCTAAATAACATGTATGTCGTAATCTAAAACGATTTTCTGTCTTTTTGTCTTTTGACGATGCAAAGGTACAACTTTTTTCCCGATTAGTCAATAGTTTTATGACGGAAAGTTGAAAAAAGTGCGTTTCTATTGACTAATATCAAGTTTATTGTGTGCGAACACACAGATTTTTGGGTGTTAATGCCACAATTATTGTTTTTTTAGTAACTTTGCAAGCGAAAAACATATATTATAATGATTTGGCTGATAAAGAACGACAGTATGAAGGGCAGGCTCGGCAAGTTGGTGCTGCCCATATTCATTGAGACGGCATTGGTGATGCTGTTAGGAGTGGTGGATACGATTATGCTGAGCCAGCACTCCGACAACTCGGTGGCTGCAGTGGGTGTGGTCAACCAGATAGTGAACTTGGCGGTGTTGGTGTTCCAGGTGATCAGTTTCGGAACGACAGTGCTATGCTCGCAATATCTCGGTGCCGGATTGAAGGAGAGGATGGTGCAAGCCACTGGTGTGGCGATAGTGCTGAATGCCGTGAGCGGCATCATCATCAGCGCATGCCTCTACTTCGGGTGCACCACCATGCTGAAGCTGATGGGCTTGCGCCCCGAACTGCTGACTGAGGGCGTGAGCTATATGCATATCGTTGGAGCGTTTGCGTTCTTCCAAGCCATCTCCCTTGCCATATCTGCTTCGCTGCGCAGTGCCGACAAGGCGAAATATCCCATGATGGTGACAGTGGTGGTGAACATACTGAACATTATCGGCAACTACACCCTCATCTTCGGAAAATTTGGAATGCCCGCCCTCGGAGTGGAGGGAGCGGCAATATCCACGAGCATAGCGCGGGGAGTGAGCATGGTGCTGTTGTTTGTTATCCTGTTCCGCAAGCATATCCCCTCCTTCCCTGCCCGACTGTTCCGTCCGTTCCCATGGACTGAACTGAAGAACCTGCTGAAGATAGGATTGCCTGCGGCTGGCGAGGAAATCAGTTACAGCGGTTCGCAGGTGGTGATCACGTTTTTCATCAACATGCTTGGCAACGAGGCACTCATCACGCGCACATACTGTTGGAACATGGCATTCGTGGTGTGCGTGTTCTCGATAGCCATGGGTCAGGGCGGAGCGATATTGATAGGACACCTCGTGGGCGAAAGGAGGGTGAGGACGGCATTTATCCTCGGCTGCTACACCCGTCGAGTAGCCATCATCACGGCAGCGTCGTTGTCGGTGGTGCTCGCCATGTGCGGAGGCAAGGTGCTGTCGTGGCTTACCGACAATGAGGCGATTGTTAGTCTTGGCATTATAATAATGTGGGTGCAGGTGGGATTGGAGATTGGTCGCGCCATCAACATCTGGGCCACGCAGGCTCTGAGGGCCACGGGCGATGTCAACTTCCAGTTCTACGTTGGCATCACGGTGCAATGGCTTGTATCCGTAGTGCTGAGCTATCTGTTGGGCGTGCACTGGGGATTCGGACTTATCGCGATGTGGGTGAGCTTTGCGCTCGACGAGAATATCCGAGGTCTTATATTTATATATAGGTGGAAGTCGATGAAGTGGAGCACGAAGAGCTTTGTGAGGAGTTAAGGAAGTTAAAGAATTTGGATGTAGCTTATTATATATATAAGGTGGGAGGCAATGAGATAGAGGATAACGAAGGGGGAGATGGAGGAGATGCCACTGACAAGGGCATTGAAGACGGAGGGAACGGAGGGGAAGGAACCCGACATCACTCCATATACCACCGACATGAGCATTATGCCAAAGCAAAGGAGTGGCAGGACGGCATCACTGAATGCCGAGGGAAAGAGATTGCCGGTGACACTGAGCAGAATGGCATGGGGAGCAAAGGCGAAGAACGCCATCACAGCCAAATAAACCGCAAGGGTGACTATGCTGAAGCGCAAAGCCACCCGTTGGCGATAGCGGAGGGAGTGGAGCCCTTCGGAGAACCGCGAATGACGTAGGGCACCGTATGCCATGCCCGCAAGCAACAGCCACACGAGCAACGACGACTGCATCTGATGGATATAGCCTCCGAACGCCCAACGGATGCCCTCGCTGCTGAGCATACTGCGCACACCGCTCTCGGGATTGAGAGCGGCATAGAGCCACGAACCCACTATCAGCACCACCTCTACAATGAGAAGCAAGACTGACAGATATGCCACTATCTTATTCTTCATCAGCATGCAGGTTTTCTACGTCGATTATCCCCAATTCGATAGCCTTCACAACAAGTCGGGTGGCATTCACTCCCATACGTCCATTGCCCGAGGGGAAGAGTTTCTGAACGAGTTCGTTCTGACGTTTCTCCAAGCTCTTCACTCCGAAGGGCATCGCCTTGAGATTGGATATCTGGTCCTTGGTATAGCCGAGGGCGAGATGGCGCAGGAATCGCTCGTCGTATTCGTCGATCTCGTAGTCGAGCAGCGCCTCCTGATTGGTGAGCTCACGATTGACCGAGTGCTTGAACCTCTCGACTATGCGACGCAGGATGGGTTCGTTGAACACCATCGTCTTTCCCTCCATCACCGAGCGCACATCACCGCGGGTGAGCAGTTCGCCGCTCTTGAGGATAATGCCGTCGGCTCCGGCATCGAGCACATCCACCCACAGTTTCTCATTTAGAATTTCACCGGTGAAGATGAGCACCTTGACCTGCGGATACGACTCCTTGGTGTGGCGGCATATCTCGACGCCCACGGTGGTGCTGCCTCCAAGACCGAGGTCGAGCAAAAGGAGGTCGGGCTGGTTGTCGCGAATGAGTCGCCAGTATTCTGCCTCGTTGTTGGCAGTACCTATTATCTCCGCTTCGGGGATGTCATTTCGGATAATCCCTTCAGTGCCTTTGAGTTCGAGGGGCACGTCCTCTACTATTATTACCTTGAAATTATTCATATCTATTATTTATGATGTTTATGAAATGGAAGTCGTATTATTATGTCATTGCCATTGAGCCTCACGCCACAGCCGCGGCGGTTGGTGAGTTCGGATAAGTCGCGCACTATCTGGCGGATGACGAGGAAGGGGATGTTTTCCACCGTCGTGGGCGAGAATATGTCAATGCCAGCCTCATCCACAGTCGCCATTCGCAACATGGTGAGGGTAATTGATATATACTCACCCTCAACATCGGCAGAAGCAAGGACTGGCATCTCGCCACCGTTCTGCTTGCAGAGCAACTGCATGAGATAGTCGAGCAACAGCACATTGCCTATCACGCTTGGAAGGGAGTCGGGCGAGGTGAACCAGCGATCGAGCCCTACCACGGAAAGGGATATATGAAGATGGTCGAACTGGCGCATGGCCTGCTGACTCAATATCGAATAGATGTCACGATAGTATGCCACGATGTCGCGTATCTGTTCGAGATCCTCGGATGAAGATACAAGTTGGCGAATGCGGTTGGGATAATACATCGTCTCGTGCTTGATGGTGGACAGGCAGTTGTCGATGATGGAGTTGCTGACATACAACTGGTTGCACTCATATTGCGCCTTATGCAACTCGTCGGCGGCAGTCTCCACATCCGTGTTCTGCCTCTGCTGAACGGATACATCGTCGGCAAGGGCCTTGAGTATCTCGTTGACAATGAGTGTGAGACGCTCGGGATATTCGGCAGTGGCAGTAATCCGCTCCACTGCCTTCAGTTTGTCTGACGACGATATGTCGGAGGCAAGTATGCGATTGATGTCCTTCACCTTCTCCACACAGAAACGATAGTATAGACGGTGACGATAATAGAGAAGATAATAGGCAGGAAGGATGGAGAGCAGGAGAATGACCAGCAGTATGACTGCCACATTCTTGTCGCCTTGCTGCTTACGCATCTTCTTGCAATAGGCGGGAAGCGAGGCGTCGGCAGACAATTCCTTGAATAGGCGCGTATATACCTCGTTGTTATATCCGTATTCCTTCCAGCGATGCAGGGCGAGACATGCCACGGCACTCTCATTGCGCATGTCGAGGATGACATCGTAGTTGGTATCAACACTGTCGCTAAGCCATTTCAGCTCGGGCGGCATGAGCGCACTGTTGCCTGAACGCAGCAGCAGATACTTGCCTCCAGGACAAACGGTGAGATAATGCTCGTTGAGATAGATGCGGCAGGAGTCGGCAAAGAGGAGCGTGCGCTCGTATGTGCCGGCGATATTTGAATAGTAGGCACTGTCGGCAAATGCCTCCGCCTTGCGTAGCGACTCAGCAGGAAGAGGTTGACCGGAGGCAAAAGCGGGAATGGAGATAGTGGAGCCGAGAAGGAGGAAACCTACTATCAGGCGCGTCACTCCCTTGGGCAGACGGAAATAGAAACGGCTGCCCCTACCCTTCTCGCTCTCTGCCATAAGAAGGCATACGGAGAAACGCTGGCTCATCTTCTTATACTTCTCGATAATGCCACGACAGTTGAGCAAACCGAAACCATGGGAAAATGAAGAATGAAGAATGAAGAATGACGAATTGAATACCTGACTGAGTTCTTCAGAGGTCATTCCCTCTCCAGTGTCCTTCACGCTTATCTCCACATAATCTTCATGCTCTTGGGCATAGATGCTGACTTTACCGCCAGAAGGAGTGAACTTGCGTGCGTTGTCGGCAAGGGTGTTGAGCATAAAGAGCGTTAGCACACGGTCGGCCTTTACCACTGCGTCAGTGTCGGAAACGTCGAGTTCCACTCCCTTAATATTAAATGAGGTCTTGCCCTTGCGCACTATATCAAAGACATCGGCAATGGGGAAACTCTCGATATGTAGAGTCAGTTTGCCCTTGCGCAACTGGATCCAGTCGGTGAGCAAGGCATTGTATTCAATGATCTTGTCGGTGAGTTGACGGATATATGCAAATCGCTCCTGCCTCAGTCCGGCTGTCTCGCCGGGTCGCTGCATGAGCATGCGCACCTCATTGATGATACGGTCGATGAAGGGCGTGACACTGTTGATGAGCGACATCTTGGCACGGTTGTCCGTACTCTGACGGGCATATTCAACGGTTTTCATCTCGCACATCTGCCTCTCCTCGTTGATTTCATCTATACGCTCCTGAGCCAGTTGACTATTGCGCATCTGTTCCTGCTGCCACTGGCGCAGAGGCTGAAGAAGGGCGATGAGTTCGTCTTCATGCTTGTCCTTGCGCGACAGATAGCCGAAGAGCCATAGGAGGAAGAGCAGCAGCAGGATGGCGACAATGACCACCATAATCATGATGTTGAGTTGCGAGGATGCTGCCTCCAACTGGGCGGCTCGCGACTCGAAATAGCGGTCCTGACGGGTGTTCTCCTGAAGGTCGAGATAGAGGTTGCGGTTGTAGTCGCTGGAGGGTTTGTCGTTGACGGCAGAATATGCCACACTCATCTGTTCGCGAATACTGGCTACAAGGTCGGGCGCTTGATTGATCTTCTTGTCCTTGAGTGCCATATTGAGATAATAGACAGCCGACTCATAGTCGCTGATATGGGTGAAGCAGGATGCCAATGAGCGATAGCCTCCAGCAATCTGATATACATCGCCATACTCGACGAAACAGGCGAGCGCCTTCTGTGACATCACCCCTGGAATAAGTGAGTCGTCGATATCATCTATATTCTCTATAAGTCGCAAGGCGGGATTATCGTTAAGCAAACGGCGGCGGTCGGAGGGGTCGAGCAAATGTTCGGCTATCGACTGCAATGAATTGGCCATAAAGTACTTATACCCACTGCGTGAGGCGATAAGAAAGCACTCCACGAGACGCTCTATCTCCTGTTGCTGAATATCCTTGTTGGTGGCGGCATTGATAATACCACCTGCACCAACATTATATAGATAACTGAGATATTGGGCAGTGTCGCGACGCACCTCGCCATGGGGATTGATTGCATTTATGGCAGAAGCCGATTGGGGAAGGAGTCCTACATAATAAAAATAGGTGGAACTGACTATGGCAAATTCCGACGAGGCATAGGTCATGCGCCGACGAAGACGGGCATCGAGTTTGGCATCCTCCTCATTGATACGGCTGAACCGCTGTTGCGCCCGTTCGCGATAATCATAGAACTCACGGTTGCGCGACATTCGCTGGCACAGGCGCATCTTCTGGATGTCGGCAATGAGCAATTCAATCTGATTGTCGGTTATCGACGAGACAACATTAAGGATGGAATCAGCATGAGCATAATCCATGCGCATGATATCCACGAAAGCCACATTGTTAAGTGCCTCAGCCCGACGCGCATCATCCACATCAAGCGAAAGGACAAGATGGGCATAATGAAGGGTGGAATCGAGATTACGGTAGTGATAGGCGTAGGAGAAATCATTCAACCTGTCCGCCACACCTCTATTCTTAGACGAACAAGCTGAAAAAGACAAAAGGCTCCATAGGACAATAAGCCCTATGAAACCTTTTGAATATAACGTGTTATGCGCGAGCCTTGGCAATATATCCAAGTGCCTCGGCACATTTGTCGGAGATAGCCTTCCAATCACCAGCGGCTATGACATCCTTGGGGAACAACTTCGAACCCATACCAACGCAGAACACTCCTGCCTTAATCCAAGACGTGAGGTTCTCCTCGTCGGGAGACACACCACCTGTAACCATCAGCTTCGACCATGGCATGGGAGCCATAAGTCCCTTGACAAGCTTGGCGCCAAGGACATCGCCGGGGAATATCTTGCAGAGATCGCAACCAGTCTCCTGAGCCGCTCCTACCTCAGACACACTGCCGCATCCAGGAGTGTAGGGAACGAGACGACGATTGCATATCTTAGATACTTCGGGGTTAAACAGAGGACCAACCACGAAGCAAGCGCCCAACTGGATGTAAAGGGCTGCTGTGGCAGGATCAACCACCGAACCAACGCCCATTGCCATCTCGGGACACTCCTTTGCAGCAAACTTGACCACTTCGGCAAACACCTCATGGGCAAAGTCGCCACGATTTGTAAACTCGAAAGCCCTGACACCACCGTCGTAGCAGGCCTTCACTACTTTCTTCGCTACTTCAGCATCCTTGTGGTAGAACACGGGCACCATTCCCGTTGCTCCCATCTTGCCAAGGACTGCTATCTTATCAAATTTTGCCATTAAGAACTATAATTATTTAATTCTTTAATTTCCTTCGGATTTATCCAAAGGATCTTATCTCTGAACTCGTCCTGAGGCATCGCCACCTGCAAGAGCCTCAACCTCCTCCTTGCTCACCATATTGAAGTCACCGGGGATGGTGTGCTTCAAAGCAGATGCTGCTACTGCAAACTCAAGGGCTGCACCCTGATTGTCGGGATAGGTGAGCAGACCATGGATAAGACCACCAGAGAAAGAGTCGCCACCACCTACACGGTCGATGATAGGCATGATGTCATAGTGCTTGCTCTGATAGAACTCCTGTCCGTTGTAGATAAGGGCCTTCCATCCGTTGTGGGTGGCAGAGAGCGACTCACGCAGTGTGGAAACAACATACTTGAAGCCAAACTCCTTCATCATTCCCTGGAATATTCCGTAATATCCCTCGGCATCGGTCTTACCGCCCTCAACGTCAGCCTCGGGCTTGAAACCAAGGCAGAGCTGAGCGTCTTCCTCATTACCTATACATACGTCAACATACTTCATCAGTGGCTTCATGATGCTCTGAGCCTTCTCGGATGTCCACAATTTCTTGCGGAAGTTGAGATCGACTGACACAGTCACGCCATGACGCTTGGCTGCCTCGCAAGCAAGACGAGTAAGCTCGGCAGCCTTGTCGCTGATAGCAGGAGTGATACCGCTCCAGTGGAACCAGTCAGCTCCCTCCATGATAGTATCGAAGTCGAAATCCGAAGCATCAGCCTCGGCAATCGAACTGCCGGCACGGTCATAGATAACCTTTGACGGACGCATCGACGCACCTGTCTCGAGATAATAGATACCCACACGGTTGCCACCGCGGGCGATATAATCGGTGTGAACTCCAAACTTGCGCAGGGCATTGACGGCACACTGGCCAATCTCGTGCTTTGGCAACTTTGATACAAAGTATGCATCATGACCATAGTTGGCGCAGCTCACAGCCACGTTTGCCTCTCCGCCGCCATATACGACGTCGAAATACTCACTCTGCACAAATCTTTTCTGTCCTGGAGAAGACAGACGGAGCATAATCTCTCCTAATGTTACTACTTTTGCCATTTTGTTTTCTAAATTAATTGTATTTGTAGATTCATTTTTTTGTTTGCGCAACAAAATTACTCTAATTTATCGAATTGACAAAGAAAAATAGAGAAAATCTGCATATTTTTGCATTTTTTTTAGCTATGCATTAGCACAATTCGAATTTTATTGGTAATTTTGCACAAAATTTTAACTTAAATATGGCAAACGACAGAATAAGAATAAAGGACATAGCTATACGCGCGGGAGTATCGGTGGGCACAGTGGACCGTGTGCTCCACAATCGCCCCAGCGTGTCGAAAGAAGCCAAAGAGAAAGTGGAAAAGGCTCTTGAAGAAATGGACTATCAGCCCAACATGTATGCAAGCGCATTGGCATACAACAAGACATACAACTTCATCTGCATCATGCCCAAGCACGAATCGGAGGCTTATTGGCAGGAGGTGGAGGATGGTGCCATGTGTGCATGCGACCATAGGCGTGACTTCCATGTGAATGTGGAGATGTTATATTATCGACGCTTCAACCAGAGCACATTCAATAAGGTGACCAAAGAATGTCTGGAGAAAAAGCCCGACGGAGTTGTGATAGTGCCATCAACTCTCGATGTGACGCGAGCATTCACCGACCAACTCCATGAGCAGAACATCCCGTTCATTATGCTCGACTCATACATGCCCGATCTTCGCCCTCTGTCGTTCTTCGGCCAAGACTCTTTTTGCAGCGGATATTTCGCTGGCAAGATGTTGATGCTCATCGCATCGAAGGAAAAGGAAATCATGATGATGAAGCAGATGATCAACGGAAACGTGGCAAGTAAGCAGCAGGAAAACCGCGAGACGGGATTCCGTCACTATATGCGCGACCACTTCCCTAACGTGACCATCACGGAGGTGAATCTGCCGCTCGACATGGAGAGGGAGAAATATAATGATATCCTGGAGAACTTCTTCGCTACACATCCCGACGTGCATCATTGTATCACGTTCAACTCGAAAGCTCATCTCGTGGGAGAATTTCTACTAAGGAGCAACCGACGCAACGTGCAGATTATGGGATATGACATGGTGAACAAGAACAAAGAATGTGTGAAACGGGGAGCGATCTCGTTCCTCATCGCCCAACATGGATATATGCAGGGGTATTCGAGTATCGACTCCCTCTTCCAAGCCATCGTGCTGAAGAAGGAGGTGACGCCTGTGAACTACGTGCCTATCGAATTGCTCACCAAGGAAAACGTGGACTTCTATAGGAGAGAACAGCTTTAGAAGAATTAAAGAATTAAATAATTAAAGAATTAAAATCTATAAAAACAAACAATGGAAAAAACTTATCTAAAAATCAACAGGGCCGACTCAGTGGTGGTTTGCCTTGAAGCAATGAAAAAGGGAGATGCCGTTGAGGTGGATGGCAAGACTGTCACCTTGAACCAGGACACTCCGGCGGGACATAAAGTGCTCATAACTGATGCACCAGCAGGTACGAACATTATTAAATATGGTTATCCCATCGGTCATGCCATCACCGACCTAAAGGCGGGCGACTGGGTAAACGAGAATAACCTGAAGACCAACCTCAAGGGCACTCTGACTTACGCCTACGAGCCAGTGAATGACGAACTCGACATTGCAAAGGAAGAGCGAACATTCGAGGGATACGTAAGGAAAAACGGCGAAGTTGGCGTGCGCAACGAGATATGGATTGTGCCTACTGTGGGATGCGTGAACGGCATTGCCGAGCGACTGGCTGACCAACTGCGCAAGGAAACAGGCGAAAAGGACATAGATGCCGTATATGCATGGCATCACAACTACGGTTGCTCGCAGTTGAGCGGCGACCATGAGAACACACGCAAAATTCTGCGCGACATCACTCTGCACCCCAATGCAGGCGGTGTACTCGTTCTTGGACTCGGTTGCGAGAACAACCAGCCCGACCTCTTCGAACAACTGCTCGGCGACTATGACCACGAGCGCATCAAGTTCCTCGTAACTCAACGCGTGGATGGCGACGAGGTGGAAGCCGGAATGGAAATACTTCGCGACCTCTATGCAAAGGCATCCAAGGACAAGCGACAGACTGTGCCTGTGAGCAAACTGCGCGTGGGACTGAAATGCGGTGGTAGCGACGGATTCAGCGGCATCACAGCCAATCCTCTCGTGGGTGAGTTCTCCGACTGGCTTGTGGCCCAGGGCGGTACATCCATCCTCACCGAGGTGCCCGAGATGTTCGGTGCAGAGACTATCCTCATGAACCGCTGCAAGACCAGCGAACTGTTTGACAAGACTGTATCGATGGTGAACGACTTCAAGGAGTATTTCCTTAGCCATGGCGAACCGGTGGGCGAGAATCCTTCGCCGGGAAACAAGGCTGGAGGTATATCAACACTCGAGGACAAGGCATTGGGATGTACCCAGAAATGCGGAAAGGCTCCAGTGAGTGGCGTTCTTGAATATGGCGACCGCTTGCAGACCAATGGTCTCAACCTGCTCTCGGCTCCGGGTAATGATCTCGTGGCATCCACGGCTCTCGCTTCGGCTGGTTGCCAGATTGTACTCTTCACTACAGGACGAGGAACACCATTCGGCACATTCGTACCTACAATGAAGATAGCCACCAACCCTACCCTCGCCCAGCGCAAGCCCAACTGGATTGACTTCAGTGCCGGACAGCTCATCGAGGGTAAGACTATGGAGCAACTCCTTCCCGAATTCATCGACAAGATACTTGCTGTGGCAAGCGGTGAGAAATCACGCAACGAGGCTAACGGATACAGGGAGATCTCGATATTCAAGAACGGAGTGACGCTTTAGAAGATATTAAAAAATTAAAGAATTAAAAGATTGAACAGGAAAGGCATCATAGCACTCAGTCCATTGGCTGTATTCATATTATTATACCTTGTCACCTCGATTATAGCAGGCGACTTCTATAAGGTACCTATCACGGTGGCATTCTTGCTGTCGTCGATATATGCCGTGATTGTTTGCGGCGGTATTCCAACAAGAGGCGGAATGTCTATCACCGAAAGGATAAGTATATTCAGCCGGGGAGCATCCATGGGTAATATGATGCTTATGCTATGGATATTCGTACTGGCCGGAGCCTTTGCCAACACGGCAAAGGTGATGGGCAGTATCGATGCCACGGTGAATCTCACCTTGTCGGTATTACCTGGCAATATGATTTACGCCGGTCTCTTCATGGCTGCCTGCTTCGTTTCAATTTCCGTAGGAACAAGTGTGGGCACTATTGTCGCCCTTACCCCTATTGCTGCAGGTGTGGCTCAATCCACGGGAATGAGTGTACCAATGCTTACATCTGTAATTGTGGGCGGTTCGTTCTTTGGCGACAACCTGTCGTTCATCTCCGACACCACCATAGCTGCCACCTCTACCCAAGGATGCAAACTGAGCGACAAGTTTCGCGTAAACACCTTCCTCGTTATGCCTGTCACCCTGGCATTACTCATTATTTATGGTATAATAGGCAGCGGCATACAATCGCCGCAAGATGTGGCAGACGTGTCGCCTTTTAAGGTTCTGCCTTATATCGTAGTACTCGTGACGGCAATATGCGGAATGAACGTGATGGCTGTGCTCACCATAGGTATCATGCTTACTGGATGCATAGGCATCATCGACCGCACATTCGACGTCTTCGGATGGTTTGCCGCCATGGGAGACGGAATAACGGGAATGGGCGAGCTCATCATCATCACGATGATGGCAGGCGGAATGCTCGAACTGATAAAGGCCAACGGTGGCATTGACATTGCCATATCCCTCATCACAAAACACATCAAGACCAAGCGCAGTGCTGAACTGAGCATTGCAGCATTGGTGGGCATGGTGAACGTATGTACTGCCAACAACACGGTAGCCATTATCACCACAGGCGGTATAGCCAAGCAAATTGGTGACCGCTTTGGCATAGACAACCGCAAATGCGCCAGCATTCTCGACACCATGTCGTGCTGCGTGCAGGGAGTGATACCCTACGGCGCACAAATGCTAATGGCGGCAGGATTGGCGGCGGTGAATCCCGTCAGCATCATGCCCTATCTCTATTATCCCTATCTACTTGGCGTATTCACTATACTTGCCATTATAATGAGATACCCGAGGCGATACTCATAGCAGATGCCCCCACTTTAATTCTTTAATTTTTAAAATTTCAATTTTAAAATAATGGATGTTGTAGAAAGAAACTTTTTAAGACTTCTAAGAAGCGGTACGTTTGGTGATGACTCACCGATAGAACCGATGTCGCAATGGAAGTGGGAACGGCTCTATCAGACCGCTCTCATGCACGGAGTGGCGGCTCTCGTATATGACGGTATTAGAAGCAGGGAAGGCGAATTCTTCATCAATCTATCAAATGAACAAAAGGAAACTTGGCGAAGATTGGTGAGCGAGACCGAGGAAAAAAGCAGGCAGACTAACATATTGACCGCAAGACTGTTTGAGGAACTCAATCACAGGAGCACCCGGCCAATACTACTCAAAGGACAGGCTATAGCCACATTATATAATATGCCTCTGCACCGCACAAGCGGAGACTGCGACATCTTCTTCCCACTTGCCCCACAAAGCAAGAAGGCTGACGACTGGGCAAAGGGTAATTGCGACAAAGAAGCCACAAGCGAAAAGGGCGTACTGCAATACATGTGGAAGGGAATCAAGGTGGAACACCATCATAGAATGGTGAGACTCACCAACGTTTTCCTCAACAGAACATTGCAGTCGATTGTCAACAAGGAAATACGATGCTGCGACTCCACCTATTTATATATAGACGGGCAGAAAATCGAGACTCTACCTCCAACGCTCAACCTGCTATATACCATGGTGCGCATTGCAAAGTATATACTTAACGACGGAGTGAGTTTGAAACAGATAATCGAATTGGGTATGATTTTGCGCAAGATAGGTGACAAGGTGGATTTCATCAAACTGCAGCAATGGATTGACAAACTGCACATGGGCGATATGGCACAACTGGAGGGAGCACTCCTCACAGGGCTCATGAACTTCTCACAAGACGAGATTCCATTTATGCGCCCTAATCAGAAAGACGACATCTCGGCAGTGACACGCGACATATTCAACCTAAAGGGCAACCACACCTACGACTGGTATTTCACCCAAGGAAAGAACGTGTTCGTAAGCACTAACAACAAAAGCGCAATGATGTGGCACATCAACCACAGCAGGCGATTCTTCAGATATTATCCAAGTGAGACGGTCACAAACTTCTTCACTTCATTCGCCCACTCACTTTCGCATATTGAGGAATAAGAATATGAAATACTACGAGACTGAATTCACCATTAAGGGTAACGACGCATTAATGCAGGACTCATGCGACTTGCTGGCGGCATTGGCTGGCGAGGCGGGATATGAGTCATTCGAGGAAACCGAATCGGGGCTGAAGGGTTATATACAGCAGGACCTTTTTGACGAGGATGCCTTGGCTCTGATTATTGAGGACTTCCCATTTGAGGATATCAAGATAACGCACTCCACCCACGAGGCAGAATACCGCGACTGGAACGAGCAATGGGAAAACGAAGGATTTAAGCCCATCTTCATCACCGACGACTGTGTGGTGCACGACGGGCGACATCTGCCTGACAATCCCACTACGAACATGGTGGAGATTGATGCCAAGTTGGCTTTCGGCACCGGTACGCATGAAACGACTAAGATGGTGGCGCGACAACTCATCAAAGCTAAACCGGGGGGAAAACGAGTGCTTGACTGCGGTTGCGGAACGGGTATATTAGGGATCATCGCACTAAAGTATGGAGCTGAAAGCGTGATGGGATATGACATCGACGAATGGAGTGCCGACAATACTCGACACAATGCTGTAATAAACGGTGTGGGTGACTCTTATGATGCCCTGTTAGGGGATGCAGGAATACTTGACTCTTCAATGACGTTTGACATTATTCTCGCCAACATCAACCGCAATATCCTCATTGCTGACATGCCGATATGGAGACCATTGATGGCTGACGGGGGAAAACTCATTGTCAGCGGATTCTATGCCGACGACGTGGAGATACTCACCGACAAGGCCAAGGAATTAGGGCTTGCCCTTGAATCACATCACAGCGACGGAGATTGGCACTGCCTCAGCTTTACTTCTGGATGGTGAGGCGACGGAGATCATAGAAACTTCCGTTGTAAATGTTGAAATCAACGTAGCCTTTAATTCCAGGCAACTTACCGCAATCAGTGTGCTGCCAGAATTTCCATTGACCTGTGTATTCCACCTTATCTACATAGTAGTGGGCTATCCAATATGGATAGTCGTCGAAAATCTTGTCGCTAAGATATTTCATCTTAAACTTGTAATAGGTGTAGATAATCGGTTTGACACCATACTCCTCCTCCACTATATCAAGCCATGTGAGCACACTCTTCTTGAATTCCTCATCACTTTGGTTCTGAGGCTTATGCTCCACATCAAGCACCGGAGGCAAATCGCCTACCTCAAGTTTCACGTTCTTGATAAAATACTTGGCTTGTGATTCGGCAGAGGAATAAATGCTAAAGAAATGATATGCGCCTCGGATAAAACCATACTCGCGTGCATTATAGAAATTGTCGATGAAATTATCGTCAATCTTGCTCGAACCTTCGGTGGCTTTGATCATCACGAAACGCACAGGGCATTTCTCTATCAGTCCGTTGTTCTTCAGCTTCTCCCAGTCAATCTCTCCCTGATAATGGCTAATGTCGATGCCATGTATCTCATACCCTTCTGGATAAGACACATCACCATATAAGGCACGCCAACGGAATCCAAATGGAGAGACAAAAAAATAATAGAAGAAATAGACATAGAGCAGAACTACAACACTGCCTCCAAGCCACCATGCCCATCCAGGCGTTTTCTGCAAAACACGTAAAAGTACGCCGGGACGTTTCCGGCGTACTGTACTCGTGTATC
>CALZYS010000018.1 GCA_945830345.1 uncultured Prevotella sp. | reverse complement strand
CAAACAAAGATTGGGGCACCTGCGACGAAATACGCGATGCCCTCAAGGAAGCCGGATTTGAGGTGAAGGACACCAAGGACGGCTGTGTATGGAAACTAAATAAATAAGGAGTTAATTTCTTAACTCCTTATATAGATATTATTTCGGCTCTTCTGCCGTCAGCTTGTCAACCGCACCTGATTGCGGGTCGAGAGTAAGGCGGGTTGTGAAGCGCTTGTTGAACAAGTCACCGCTGAGCAGTTCCACTCTACCGAACTGTCCGGCGGTGGTTTCGTATTCAGCCACCTTGTTATTACCCTCGGCGATAGTCACCCTCATCTTGCTTGGCACGTTCACAAACAGTCCGTTGCCCTTCTCCTTGGCAGCCTGTTCAGCCTTCTCTTTTGCCTTTTGGGCTTTCTCGTCAAGGATTTCTGTCTTAGGCAGAGTTCTCAAGTCCTTTATATATATATAATAAGGTGCACCTGCCATATCATCACTGTCGAGCAGTCCGAGTTTTGCCGACATTCTGAACAGCACTTGTTTCTCTATCTCCTTGTCGGGAGTGATAGTGAACACCGTTTCGGTGGTGTCCTTACTTATTGTTCCCACAAACATGCTCGAGAGCATCTTGTCCTGTTGGTCAAGACTGTTGAGCATAAGTCGCAACTGTTCGCCGTCCTTCGGCATAAAGTCAGCCTCGCCCTTAGTCAGTGCGTTGCGGCTTTCTCTAATGTCGTATATCTCCGTAGCTGTCAGCTCAGCCATCTTCGTCACGCTTCCTGCAGCCAATATCTCCTGACTCAAAAAACTGCGTGGGTCGGCTGGTGCAGCCTTAGCAGCCGGTTTGAAAGGTTGTGGCAGTGGTTTTTCCTCCTGAGCGTCGGTGTTCACCGCCAAAAGGCGTCCGTCGTCAGCCAGTCGCACATTGCATGCCGCCGTCTTGGGGTTAACCTTCAATGCGTATGCCTTCTGCTTGTCTGCTTCTCCGTATGAGTAGATGTTAGCACCAATAATTTTATAAGTGCTATAACTTTCCTCCTTCACGTTGCTGGCGCGGAGATACTTGTCGGCATACTTGCAGAATTCCCCGGGCGTATATGTGGTCTTCTCCACCCTTACTGCCACTTTGAGGCTTGTCTTCGGGAGATAATACACCACACCCTCGGCTGTCATTCCGGGGTGATATTCTGCCACTTGTGTCTGTGCCATTGCTGTTGCGCCGGCCATAAGAAATATTGCTAATAATGAATGTTTCATGTTCAAATCTATTTATGCATAATTATTAATCATCAAGTCTTTTGAATGCCTTGGGCAGATAGTCGATAATGTCGCTTGCCATAAGGCTTTCCTGTCCCAGTTCAGCTGCCGCCAAGTCGCCAGCCAATCCATGCAGATACATACCGAGTGCGCATGCTTCCGTCTGGTTGTATCCCCTTGCTAACAGTGCAGTGATGATACCTGTGAGCACATCTCCGCTTCCTGCTGTTGCCATACCTGCGTTTCCGGTAGGACAGAATTGAATATGTCCGTTGGGCAGGCATAGGGCAGAGTAATGTCCCTTCACGATCACGTATCCCTGAAGCCTTTCCGCCAGGTCGAGAGCCTTCGACAATCTTTCGTATGTGTCGCTGCATCCGCCCTGCAGGCGGTCGAACTCCTTGGGGTGCGGCGTTAGTATTATGCCCTTGGGCAATTGTTGCAGCCAAGCCCTGCGGTTTGACAGTATGTTTATTGCGTCGGCATCCACCACCATAGGACATTGAGTTCTTCTCAACTGGGCTATCAGTGCGATTGCCGTAGCGTCGCTCTGTCCTAATCCCGGACCAATTCCCAAAGCCTGATAGTCGGTCGTGTCAACAGCTTCACCGAAGGCCGTTTCCTCGCCTATCATTATCACAGCCTCGGGCACAGCCACCTGCATCATCATCACGTTTTGGCGAGGGGTATATGCAGTCACCTTTCCCACACCGCTTCTCAGGCAAGCCTTGGTAGCAAGCATTGCAGCTCCCGCCATGCCATAGCTTCCTGCTATGATGAGTGCGTGTCCCATCGTTCCCTTGTGGGCAAATGCTGGTCGGGGTTTTAGTATTCGTCTGATGTCACCTTCCTCCAGTATGGTGTAGTGCGCGTCGGTCTTGGCTATGCCCTCGCTGCTTATTCTTATGTCGAGAGTGCGCACCTCGCCGATGAACTCCTGGTTTTCGGGGAAGAGGAACGACAGCTTTGGCTGTTGCAGTGTGAGGGTGAGAGTAGCCTTAATTATGTTAGCCCTCACGTTGTATGCGTTGTCCTCGGTCATGAGTCCCGATGGCACGTCGATACTCACCACCTCGGAAGGCGATGCATTGATATATTTCACTAATGATGCAAATCCTCCGGCAAGTGGCTTGTTCAATCCCGAGCCGAACAGTCCATCCACTACGAGTGTGGTGCTGTCGAGTATCGGTGGGTCAAACTCCTGCGTCACCATTGTCATCGAGTGCACTTTCTTGCAGTCGGCAAGCCGTTGCCTGTTGACGGCACAATCGGGCGAGAGATGTCCGGATATGTTGAAGAGCCACACGTCAACCTTGTAGTCCTTCTCTGCCAGAAGTCTTGCCACAGCCAATGCGTCACCCCCGTTATTGCCAGGTCCGGCGAACACCACAACAGGCGTTGAGTTGTCCCAACGCGTGGCAATAGCATGGGTGAGTGCCCTTGCTGCACGTTCCATGAGGTCGATAGATTTTATCGGCTCATTTTCTATCGTAAATTTGTCCAGTTCGTGTATCTGGGCGCTTGTAAATATCTTCATACGTGCAAAAATACAAAATTTATATTAATAGATGACGCTTTTCTGCAATTTTTTTAGTAATTTTGCGACAAAATTTGTGAAATAGCAAGAAAATGGCAACAAAAGAGGTAAAAATCAAGGATAAGACGTTCATTACGTCTATACCAGAGGAGACAATTCTCAAGCGCGTCAGAGAGGTGGCTGAAAGCATCAGTCGCGACTATGCCGACAAGAATCCGCTCTTCCTCGCAGTGCTCAACGGTTCGTTTGTCTTTGCCGCCGATCTACTTCGCGGCATGACCGTGCCGTGTGAGATTTCGTTCGTCAAACTCGCCAGTTATCAGGGCACAATGTCCACGGGGCATGTCAAGGAAGTGCTCGGTATCAATGAGGATTTGGCAGGACGTCATATCATCATCGTCGAGGACATTGTTGAGACTGGCACCACAATGAAGCGTATGATAGAGTCGCTCGGCACTCGCAATCCGGCTTCGGTTGAGATATGCACGCTCCTTTTCAAGCCCGAGCGTCTAAAGGAAGAACTCGACATCCGCTATGTGGCATTCGAGATTCCCAATGACTTCATCATCGGCTATGGTCTCGACTACGACCAGCAGGCACGTGGACTGAGGGACATTTATGTCTTGAAGAATTTTTAGCAAGAAGTAAAAAGGAGATAAAAGAAGATAGATGACATATGTTATAAGACTGGCTATTACTATTGTCCTTTATCTTCCTGAGCGACCATAGGGAGCGATAACTTCTTATAACTCCTTTTAACTCCAAAAGTTGAGTACATACGAAACTTGAATTTAAATATTAAAATATTTAAGAGAGATGAAGAATATTGTAATTTTCGGTGCCCCTGGTTCAGGCAAGGGCACTCAGAGTGACTTATTGATTAAGAAGTATGGCTTCGAGCATATCTCAACAGGCGATGTGCTTCGTAGCGAAATCAAAAACGGAACAGAACTTGGTAAGACAGCCAAGTCGTATATCGACAAGGGACAGCTCATCCCTGACGAGCTGATGATTGACATCCTTGCTAACGTATATGACAGTTTCGGCAAGGAGCACAAGGGAGTAATCTTCGACGGATTCCCCCGCACTATTCCCCAAGCCGAGGCATTGAAGAAGATGCTGGCAGAGCGCGGACACTGTGTGGCTGCCATGATCGAGCTTTATGCTCCCGAGGACATCCTCATGGCACGCCTTCTCAACCGTGGTAAGGAGCAGGGACGCAGCGACGACAACGAGGAGACGATCAACAAGCGTCTCGCTGTGTATAACACCCAGACTGCTCCCCTCATCGACTGGTATAAGGCCGAGGGACTCCACCACTATGTCAAGAGCTACGGAGTGCTTGAGGAAATCTTCGCCGACGTATGCAAGGTGATTGATTCGTTGTAATTACTCCCATTTATGCAATTCAAACTGATAATATTTGATTTCGACGGAACGCTTGGCGACACACGCAGCAATATCGTTGTCACCATGCAGCAGACACTTGAGGCACAGGGACTCCCCCAACGAGACAGGGAATCCTGTGCCTCAACTATAGGACTGCCGTTGGCAGGTTGCTTCCGCAGTCTCCTGCCCGATGTTTCCGAGGAAATAATAGATAGATGCGTGGATACTTATCGTCAGCTCTTCGAACTCAATAAGGACAAGATGCCGCCACAGTCTTTCCCTCATGTGGCTGAGACATTGGAGAGTTTGAGTCAGAAAGGCATCCGCATGAGCGTTGCAACATCGCGTGGGCTTGAGTCCTTGCGCGACTTGCTCACTTCCATGGGCATCATCAAGTATTTCGACCTCCTCTTGGGAGCCGACAGCGTGACCAAGCACAAACCCGATCCGGAGCCAGTCATCATGACACTCGACAAACTGAATATTGATGCATCCGAAACCTTGGTGGTTGGCGACATGCCAGTGGATATCCTTATGGGCAAGGGAGCGGGATGCACCACCTGTGGCGTCACCTATGGCAATGCCACCCGCGAGGAACTGGTCGAGGCAGGTGCCGACTTCATCATAGGTGATTTCTCTGAGCTATTATTGATGTAACTTACTGTAAAAAGAAAGGGGGAAAGGAATGGGGCTATGTGGAAATGTACGGGGAAAATGTAAATCTGTTAAAAAGTCGGAAATATTGGAAATCGGTCAACAGAATTTTTGGAGTTTAGGCAAAAGAGTTGTATCTTTGCAGCCATGACAATTGAGAGAGAATACGAACTGTTATATAAGGACAATTATGAAAGCCTTTACTATTATGCCCTGCAGATAGTGAAGGACGAGGAGTTGTGCCGTGATATAATAAGCGATTCTTTTGAGATTGTATGGAGAAAGCGCGAGGATACTCCTAAGGAGAAACGACGGGCTTTCTTTTATCGCATGGTGCACAATCGTTGTGTGGATTATATACGCAAGGAAACAGCGCGCAACCGTTATGCCGACTTCTATCGCCGAATGAGTCAGGCAGGAGTCATTGAGCAGGAATATGATGCTGAAGACGATATAAGGAAGCAGAGGATTGTGGATGAGGTGATGGAGGAATTGCCTCCCCAAACCCGCAATGTCGTGCAGTTATGTTTCTTTGAAAACATGAAATATGCCGATGCTGCCGGGCAATTGGGCATCAGTCTTAGTAGTGTGAAAAAGCATATTGCCAAGGCAATGCTAAGGTTTAGGAGCAGATGGCGGCCCGATGGTTGACAAATGAAATTCCATAAAATGGTTAAAATGGATAAATTATTCCTATCAAGGGGTGTTCCAATATCAAGTGATTACGATTTTATAATAAAAGCACAGATATGTCAATAGAAGACGATAAACTCGATAAGTTGGTCGAACAGCTCGATGCAGGATATGAGCCAAATGACGATGAACTGGCCCGTGTGGTTGCAGATGCTGCTGACAAGATGAAGCGGCAAGGCGTTGATATGCCTGTTGACGTGGACAAGGAGTGGGATGCTACTGCCTCCCGCTTGGGCATCCATGTTGGAGGCAGGTCATTGCCTATGTCTATCTTGATATATGCAGTGTCGGGTGTAGCGGCATTAATGCTTCTGTTCTTTTCCATCAAGACAATCATCTCCCCTGCCGAAAGCCATCCCGAATATGCCTATACTCGTGTTGCCGATGCCCCCGAAGATGTCATGTTGTCTGCTGGAGACAAACAGATAAAGGTGAAGGGTGATTCTCAGAACATATCAGTGGCGGCTATCCCGCCTTCACAGCGCAGCAAGGTGATGCGTGCATTAGGTTATGAGACGGATGACGTTCCCACCGACACCTATACTATTAATATACCCGTGGGGAAGAGTTATACCATTGTCCTTGCCGATGGCACTCAGGTGTGGATGTATGCCGGCAGCCGTCTCACCTATCCGTCGCGCTTCATAGGCGACGAGCGCAACGTATATCTTCATGGCGAGGCATATTTCAAGGTGGCAAAGGATGCTGCCCATCCCTTTGTGATATCCACCGACCGTGGCGAAGCCCGTGTGTTGGGCACGGAGCTCAACGTCTCGTGCTACGATGCCTCGTCGTGCCACATTGCCTTGATCAATGGCAGTGTGGAGGTGAAGGGCAAGTCGTCGGACAGTTTTGTCAGACTTGTTCCCGGACAGGGAGCCACTATCAGCAGTACTGACAACATTGCTGTTGCCGCCGAGGACATGGAAGGATATGAATATTGGCGTAATGGTTTTCTTTATTTCGATGATGCCCCACTCAGCGACATAGCCACAGCCATCGGTCGTTGGTATAACGTCAATGTAGAGTTTACCGACAAGGCTCTTCAGAACATCAAGCTGCGCTACTTCTGTCGTCGCGACGAGTCGCTCCGCCGTGCCATCGACTTGCTGAATGGTTTTGAAAGCTTTTCGGCGACACTTGAAGGAGAAACTCTGAAAATTGGTAAACAATAAATTTGTATTAATATGGAAGGCCGTGAGGAAGCAAGGCTTAACGACCTGTTTTTTGTATGCAGTCTAATCGAATATGTGGCAAGACAAACAAAATGATTCATGGATTATGCGTAAGATGGACGACTACAACTGCTCCATGTATTACGAGAACACAAGTTATCAGTATGCATCGCTCGTAGCAGGTCATGCTCTATGATTTTTATATGATTTTAAAATAAATTTAGGCAGAAATTAAGTTTTCTGCCTTTTATTTTGAAAAAATGTAGGAAAAGGGGTGTACTTTTCTTTCACTTTTACGGTATATAAGTGTTTAATAACATTAAAGAGAAACAGCTTATGAGAAAAATGAATGTGCTTTTGCTGTTGACATTCCTTCTCTTTGTGGCTTGTCCGCCCACCATAATGGCACAACGACAGGCGAAGGAGATAGTACTCAACACAAACAGGCAAACACTGCCGAAAGCCTTCAAACTTCTGGAGAAAGCCACCACCTACAAGGTGATGTACGAGACAAACGAAGTGAAGGGCTACACGGTGGCAAGGGATGTCCGTGCAAAGGATATCAACGAGGCGATGAAACAGCTTCTTGAAAAAACGCCATTCACATACAAGGTGGATGACAAGTTTATCACTGTGACAAAGAAAAAAGCCACAGCACAGCTAGTGGCTACTGGCACAGGCGACTACTATTCCATAAATGGTAAGGTGGTCGATGAGGTGGGAGTGGAACTTCCCGGTGTCAGTGTGGTGGTACAGGGTTCGAAGAAGGGCGTGAGCTCCGACATCAACGGACAGTTCTCAATTAAAGCACGCCGTGGCGATGTGCTCCGTTTCTCCTTCGTGGGATATAAGACCATCACAGAGACAGTGAAAAACCCCAACCGCGTGCTGAAGATTAATATGCAGCCCGACTCCAAGGTGCTGAAGGAAGTACAGGTTGTGGCATTCGGTAATCAGAAGAAGGAGAGCGTCGTTTCTGCCATCACCACCGTTAATGCAAAAGACCTGAAGGTGTCGAGCAGCGACCTCACCACCTCGTTTGCCGGTAAGATTCCCGGTATGATAGCATGGCAGACTGGCGGTATGCCTGGTGCATTGAACGAGGAAGACATGAACACCAAGTTCTATATCCGTGGTATCACCTCGTTCCAGACAGGTGCCAATACCGACCCGCTTATCCTTCTCGACGGTGTGGAGTCGTCGAAGCTCGACCTCTCGCGCCTTGCTCCCGAAGACATCGAGAGCTTCAACGTGCTCAAGGACGCCTCTGCCACAGCCATGTACGGTGCACGTGGTGCCAATGGCGTTATCATGGTGACTACAAAGAAGGGCGAGGAGGGCAACGTATATACCACAACACGCTACGAATGCGTCATCAGCGAGCCTACAAAGGAAATCGACGTGGTTGACCCCGTCAGCTACATGAAATACTACAATCAGGCCATCATAGGACGCAGTAACAACGGAACACCGAAATATACACAGGAGCGTATTGCGCGCACCAACAACCCCAACTACCCCTCTTGGGCATATCCTGCCAACGACTGGTACGACATTCTGTTCAAGCAGCGCAGCATCAATCATCGTGCCGGTATCTCCATCCGTGGTGGTTCGCCAAAGGTGCAGTATTATGCCTCGTTCAACTACAACCGCGACGAGGGTATGCTGAAGAGCGACAAGCTGAACGACTTCGACTGCAACATCACCAACAACCAGTTCAACTTCCGCACCAACCTCAACATCCAGCTTAATGCAGGCATCCAGCTTGTCATTAACTCTGCAACAAATATCGACCGCTATCATGGTCCTGTGGTTGACCAGAAGTCGGCATACTATTATGCCTTCAACGCTTCACCGGTTGACTTCGCTCCCGTCTATCCCGATGATGGCAACTATTCATTCCCCCACACTCGCTTTGGAACGACTGCTGCTCAGGCCGTCAACCCATATATGCTCAACCAGCAAGGCTACATCGAGCGCACTCGCTATAGCACGACCAACCGTGCCGAGTTTATCCACAAGCTCGACCGTGCCGTAAAGGGATTGGAATATCGCCTTATTGCTTCAATAGTACAGAGCGGTTATTATGACAATATATTTACGACGAGACCTTATAAGTACTATCTCAATAGCTATATCCCCGAGACTGGCGAGTTCACTCTTGGTGCCGACCCAAACAACACGCAGGCATCAAAGACCTTGCAAAAGGGAGCCGACAACCACACCACCGAGACGCGTACAACCTTTGAGGGACGCATATATCATACGGCAGCGTGGGGTGGCGAAGACAACAATCTTCATCAGACCTCGTTCACTGGCGTGGCACAGCTTTATGAGAGGACATTCACTCCAATAGAGTCGGTGCTCAACGGTCTTCCACAGCGCAACGTCACTTTCTCAGGTCGTTTCTCATATGGTTTGCTTGACCGTTATTTTGTCGAGGCAAGCTGCGGATACAACGGTTCGGAGCGATTCTCCAAGGAACACCGCTGGGGG
This sequence comes from uncultured Prevotella sp., assembly GCA_945830345.1. Lineage (GTDB taxonomy): Bacteria > Bacteroidota > Bacteroidia > Bacteroidales > Bacteroidaceae > Prevotella. Next base: position 21,414 of record CALZYS010000018.1, on the reverse strand, counting down.
TTCTTCCCTGCTCTTGGTGGTGCATGGGTGGCATCGTCAGAGCCTTGGATGAAAGGTATTGAAAAGGTTGTCCCCTACCTCAAGTTCCGCCTCTCTTGGGGTAAGGTAGGTAACGACGGTATTATCTCCACACCTCGCTATGTCTATCTGCAGGACATAGGCATTAAGAGTGTTGGAATGTGGGACAATGGCGTTAATTCAAATGACTTCGATAGTTTTGCGAGAAACATAGTAAACTTCTACGGCGACCCCGGCATACAGTGGGAAGTGGCAGAGCAAATGAATCTTGGTATCGAGGCAAAGCTCTTTGGCGGACTTTTGGAGTTCCAGGCCGACATCTATCGCGAGCTGCGCCACAACATTCTTTCAAGAAGATATGTCATCCCGCAGAATGTGGGTATAGAAATAGCCCCGCTCGACAACATTGGCGAGGTTGACTCTCGAGGCTTCGACCTCTCGGCAAAGCTTCAGCATATGTTCAACAACGACTTCTGGTTTATCCTCAACGGAACGCTCACCTACAACAAGGCAAAGTACAAGTATATAGAGGAAGCCACCAACAAGCCGGCATGGCAGCGTAAGACAGGCCATGAGATCAGTCAGGCCATGGGTTATATAGCCGAAGGCCTCTTCCGCGACCAGGCTGAGATTGACAACTCGCCACGTCAGGACGGCGACGTGATGCCAGGTGACATCAAGTATCGCGACGTGAATGGCGACGGCAAGATTGACGTCAACGATGCCGTGTTCATCGGCTATCCCGAGACACCTCGACTCATCTACGGTGTGAGCCTCTTCGTCAACTACAAGAACTTCGAGTTCAACACGTCGTTCCAAGGCTCTGGCAAGCGTTCGTTCTTCATCAACGCGCAGAATATCTCTCCTTTCTATAAGGACCATGCCATGCTTCAGGCCATTGCCGACAGCCACTGGAGTGAGGACAACATGGCAGAACGTCCGTTCTGGCCACGACTCTCAACAAGCAATATCGTGGTGCACAATCCACAGGAAGACTGGGGCGCAAACGCCGAGACCCGCAAATCGACCTATTTCATGCGCGAATGTTCGTTCCTGCGTTGTACGTCAATATCACTTGCCTACAACCTCTCGCGTAATTTCGTCCGCAAATTGGGTCTTCAGAACGTGAAGTTCACGCTTGCCACCAACAACCCGTTCTGCTTCACCAACTTCAAGTTGTGGGATGTTGAGCTTGGAAGCGATGGTTTCAACTATCCTATCCAGCGCACCTATTCTGCAAGTATAAATGTAAACTTCTGATAATACGACAATGATGAAAGCAAACAAACATATAAAGAACGTAATGATGGCCGTTGCCGCAGTGACATTCACGTCATGCAACGACTATCTCGACCTTGTGCCCAAGAACGACATCACCACCATCGAAACCACATTCGAGAAGCGTGAGGATGCCGAACAGTGGATGAAGACATGTATGTCGATGCGCGACAACGACCTGTCGGGATTATACTACAACCCGGCGTTCTGGGGATCAGACGAGGTCGTGGCCGACGACTATACACATATTGAGGGCATTGGTTCAATGAAGGATTATATACCTGGCATAATGATAGCCGAGGGCAAGCAGAAGACGCAGAATCCCTATGGTGACATCTGGAGCGGAAACAGCTACTATGGAGGCATCCGTTATTGCAACATCTTCCTTGAGAATATCGACAAAACGTACAATATCGAGGAAGAGGAACGCAAGATGTGGAAGGCGCAGGTGAAGGCATGCAAGGCTCACTTGTATTTCGAACTTATCCGTCGATATGGACCAATAATTCTTGTGCCGGAAAATATACCCGCCAATGCCGAAATCAGCGATATGCAGATACCGCGCTCGTCAATCGACGACTGTGTCAATGCCACGGTTGAGCTGCTCGACAGTGCCATTGCCGTGCTACCGCCGCAAAACGGTCTGGGCAGCGACCTGCTCTGCTTCTATAGCAAGGAGGGAGCGGCAACCCTGAAGGCCATGCTGCTGCTATATGCCGCCTCACCACTATTCAACGGCAACGAGATGTTTGCCAAGTTCACCAACAAGAACGGCGAGCGCATGTTCCCTGAATACGACAAGGAGAAGTGGCGTCGTGCTGCTGAAGCTGCCGACGAGGCAATAACCATGGCAAAGTCTAACGGGCATGAGCTGATGAAGGGAAGTGCCGACCGCCCCACAGCTTTCATGAACGTAATGCGCGACATTGAGAACTCGTGCAGCGACTACAACTATGTCAACAAGGAAGCACTTGTGCTTATCCACAATCATGGATACTCTTTTGAGCAATACTATCATCCAAAGGTTGAAAGCCAGTATAAGGCATATTACGACTGGATGTGCGAGAGTGGCATCTATCCAACGCTGAAGATGGTGGAGACATTCTACACTGAACATGGACTGCCAATCTCGGAAGACAAGCAGTGGATGGCAAATATGTATCAGGCATCTAAGGAAACCGATGAACGCTACAGGAACGTTGTCAACTTCGACAAGCCGATACTCAATCTCCATCGCCGTCGCGAGCCACGTTTCTATGCCAACATCATTGCCCATGGCACATGTTGGTATCACAAGATGTCGTCATCATCTACCAAGTATGAAGCCATCGACTGCAACATGCTCAAGGGCGAGATGTACGGCACCAACCAGTCGCGCCTCGTTTCCAATGTTCCGCAGTGCATCACGGGATATTATGTAAAGAAGTTCGACCAAAGCGATGTGTCAAAATACAACTACCAATATTATGTTGGTAAAGTAGGCGACAAGGCCGACATATTGTGGAGACTGCCCGACTTGCTCCTTGCCAGTGCAGAGGCTTGGAACGAATATCTCGACCAGCCCGACGAGCGCGTTTATGGTCCACTCGACGAGGTGCGCCGCCGTGCAGGCATCCTGCCCGTAAGGGAGGCGTGGGAAACCTACGCCCGCAATCCCAAGAACGTTACTTCAAAGGCGGGAATGCGCAGCATCATTCGTCAGGAACAGGACATTGAGTTCTGCTTCGAGGGTAAGCGTTTTTGGAATGTGCGCCGCTGGATGACCGCTCCCGAGGAATTCAACCAGAGCATCATGGGATGGAACATCTTCGGCACTACCGACCAGAAGTTCTACAACGACTATCGCGGACCGAAGGTTGTTGACAAGAGTCACTCGTTCACCGCCCCCCGCGACTACTTCTTCCCTATCAATGCCGAGGAAATACTCATTTCGGGAGTAAAACAGAATATGGGATGGTAAAAAAATAATAAACAGAAAATTATGAAAAAAACAATATTTATGTTATTGGCAGTGTTGTCGCTCTTCTCATGCAGCGACGATAAAGAGCTGATACACGTCAACCTGGCTGACAACGCACTCGTAGTCAAGCCGGCGGCAGGTGGGGCAATGTTGTATTTCGCCCTGCCCAAAGACCCCGACATAACGGGCATCCACGTTAGATACACCGACTGTTATGGCAATCCGATATTGAGAACGGCAAGCACACAGACCGACTCACTATCGCTTACAGGCTTCAACGAAGCTACAGAGAACGTGCCTGCCGAAGTGACAATACAGTTCCGCAACGGTTCGGAAAGTGCCGGAATTCCCATAACGTTCAGCACACTCGACTCCGCTCCAGTTGCTTTCATAAAGTCGGTGAAGGTGGAGTCGGGCTGGGATGGATTCTCCATCAACTACGATGCCCCTGAGAACGTCAAGGGACTTTTCCACGTCTATTATCTCGGCACCAATGCCTACACGCAGAAAGAAGACACGGTGCTGATGGAGACAAGGGGCATTGTTGCCGGTGGCGACACCATTATATATCAGCCAAAACAGGAGATGGCTAAGCTCGACATCATCATCAAGGCTGAAGACTATCGAGGCAACATCGTCGGACAGCGCCAGTGGCAGGTGGAGGCGATGCAGACAGGCAAGCACAATATCAAGAAAATCTATTATGCCAACTCGCTTGAGGACGACAACGAGAAGGTGGGCATTGAATACCTTACCGATGGCGATACCAACGGATGGCGTTGGTTTGAGTCGCAGGACGACCACAAGTTCTATACCTTCATATCAAAGAAAGGTGGTGTTGGCGAAGGTTCTGCCCCAATGTATGTTGACATTGGCGAGGTCATACCGACAGCCTCTGTCAGATTGTATGCCTACTTATATGCTGGTTCAGGTTGGGGCACATGTGGAGCAGGCTCACCTTGTTTCGGTATATATTGTCAATATGTCGAGACGAACTTGGTGGGACAGTTGCTCAATGGCTGTTATTTCAATCGACTGCCTTGCGACATCGATGTGTATGCAAGCAATGAACCGGGTGACACCCAGGATTTTGAAAATCTGAAATGGGTGAAGTTGGGCAAGTTCAAGGAGTCTAACACTGTGGCGCAGGAAAATCTGCAAAGCTGTTGGTTCTATGGCTGTACCGACACAAGATGGTATGACGGAGGTGACGCGACAGCAGAAGACAATAAGGCACTTGACCCCAAATACCTTGAAATAAAGTTTATGGCTGGAGGACAGGGTGAAGGCTACCGCTACCTGAAGCTCGTATTCAATGATGCCTATAGATACTATGAAGAATATGCCAACGGTACGAACACGCTGATGAAGGTGCTCACCTTCAACGAACTTGAGGTATATACAAAGCAATAAGAAAACACCAACGATTATGAAAAAGCAAATTTTAGCAATAGCCGCCATGGCGCTCATGACGTCTTGTGGGGAAAGCCTGTTCGACACCTACAAGGACTATGCTGGCGACGGCGAGATAAGATATGTGGGTAAGGTGACTGACCTTGCCGCCACTCCCGGTTGGGAACACATTAAGGTCAGCTGGACAAACAGTCAGGATCCCATCGTTGACCAGGTTGAGGTGAAATGGGTGGATGGCGAAAGGCGCGACTCGGTGTTCCTGCCTGCAGGCACCACCGATTATGATATCCAGAATATCACCTCAGGTTCTACACTCGAAATCAGCGTTATGTCTGTGGACAAGAATCTCAACGAGTCGATGGCACAGACAACCTATGTGAGGGCGTTCACTCCCGAGCACGAACTTGTGCAGGCGTTCACACGTATTGTTGCCAAGAACTATTTCCTCAAAAACCACCTTCTGCTCACTTTCGTGGGATGGGGAGAGGAGTTGGACGAGGCATATATCACCTACACACAAAAGAGCACTGGAAAGGAAATAAGATATGAACTGACACCGGAGATTGTAGGCGCGCTGCATCTCGATATTCCTGATGTTGACAGCTCAAAGCCCGTCATGCTCTATCGCAACGGATATCTGCAGGGATGTGAAGACCTCATTGTCAACGACCCGATTACGCTCGAAACCGACGTTGCCTTTGACGCTGAGTTCAAGGACGAACTGAAACGTCAGTTTGGCTACGACCAGATTGTTCCACAGGATTGGGCGGACAATGTTGAGACATTCGACCTTGACTGGAACATGAGCAATCTGCTTGACCTTTTCAAACTTCCGAAATTGAAGACACTCAACCTCGGCAAAAACCGTTATGTGCGCGCCGACCAGCGTGACGACGAAGAGAAGGGACAGAGCAAACTTGTGGATGTAGAGCTGTGTGACTGGGTGCTGAAGACCATGCACGAGCTTACAGGTCTGAAGGTTAACCGCTACGACAAGCATTACAAGGAACTTGCCTCAGCCGACTATATCCACGACATCAATCACGACGGCGAGCCAAAGTTGAATATGATCGACCTTAGCAAAGCCACTGTCCACATGATGCCCGCAGATGACGAGGAACTCGTGGCTATGGGATGGAGCTCGCATCCTGAATATCTTGTCGATGGTGACGAAACTACACTGTGGAATCCTTATATGTCGGATAAGAGCATAGAATATACTCTCGACATCGACATGAAGGCAACACATAAGGTGAGTGGCATGCGATTAGTGCAGAGCTATTATGACGATGCTAATGCCTCATACCGTTCGCTCTCGCCCTCTATGGTCAAGGTATATAAGTCTGTTAACGGTTCTTACTATCCTTTGGCAACCTTCTTGGAGGAGACCCACCTTGGCAGCAGCACAGGTGAGGTGAACTATATCAAGTTTGCTGAAGCCACCGACATTCAGTATGTGCGCATCGTGGTCAATACTCCCTCGTTCTTCAAGAACTATCAGGTGTCGATAGCAGAAATAGGACTGTATAAATAATAATAACTGTATAAATAATAATATTGGTTTGATATATGAAGAAACTGTTATTTTCCACATTATTGCTCTTGTCTGTAGGATTGCAATGCCCGTATGCGCAGCAGAAAGACAAACTGTTGCAAACACTAAAGTCGGAACTGAAGACAAACTTCAGCCAACTGCAACAGCAGGAGGTGAAGCCCTACTTTATGAGCTATCGTGCCGAGGATGTGTATAAGGTCAATATCGTAAGCGATTTCGGTAGCACTAATACCAACAAAGAGAATCGCACGCGCATGGTTACACCGCAGATACGCCTTGGCGACAAGACACTCGACAATTTTAAGTATAACTCTCAGGGAGCGATGAGCCGCGACGGACGTTCGGCTGTCACAGTCTCCATTCCTTTCGAGGACGACTGTACCGAGGGCATTGTGACAAATATATGGTATGCCACCAACAGTCGTTACGACTATGCCCTTAATGCCTATCGTCAGACTCAGAGCCGTGCTGCCACAAGTGCTGCCGACGAGGACAAGTCGCCTTGCTTCTCTGATGCAAAGGTGGAGAAATACTACGAACAGCCTTACGACCTCGAAAAGGTGAAAATCGACCGCAAGGCATGGCAGAAGAGGCTTGACGCCATCTCCGACAGGTTTAAGGCAGATCCCAGTATGAACAAGGGCAACGTCAGTCTCGACTATAACGTTACCCGCACATACTTTGTCAATACCGACGGCACTGAGGTGGTGCAGAACCGCCGCACTATTCGCATAATGCTCTCTGTGGAGAGTGTCACTCCCGATGGTATGACACTGCCTCTGATGACTGATTTCTTTGCCTTCGACCCCGACTCGCTTCCCTCGCAGAAAGTGATGATGGATGCCGCCGACGACTTGGTGAAGAGAATGCAGGCACTCAAGGCTGCTCCAGTGGCAAATCCTTATACAGGACCAGCCATACTTTCAGGACCGGCAAGTGGAGTGTTCTTCCATGAGATATTCGGTCATCGCCTCGAAGGTCATCGTCTGAAGAAGGGTGGTGAGACATTCAAGAATATGGTGGGCAAGGAGGTGTTGCCCGAGGCTTTCCAGGTGTATTGCGACCCAACGCTCACAAAATATGCCGGAACCGACATGAACGGACATTATGTGTATGACAGTGAGGGCGTGAAGTCGCGCCGTGTGGATAACGTGGTGAATGGCGTATTGAGGAATTTCCTCATGAGCCGTGTGCCGCTCGACGGATTTCCCGAGAGCAACGGACACGGTCGTGCCTCTGGTGCCAACGACCCCGTGAGCCGCCAGTCGAATCTCATTATCGAAACCTCAAAACCCTATACCGACGCACAGCTCCGCGAGATGCTCATTGCCGAGGTGAAAAAGCAGGGCAAGGACTATGGCTACTTCTTCAAGACAGTGACAAGCGGATTTACTTTCACTGGCGAGGGAAACAGCATCAACTCGTTTAATGTCACTCCCGTGGAGGTGTTCCGTATTTATCCCGACGGACGTCCCGACGAACTGGTGCGTGGTGTGGATCTGATAGGCACTCCGTTGTCGATGTTCTCCCACATAGTGGCTGGCGGCAACGAAGCAGCTGTGTTTACGGGCTCTTGTGGTGCCGAGTCGGGATGGGTGCCTGTGACTACGGCTTCCCCGTCGCTATTTGTCAGTCAGATTGAGACACAACGCAGTCCAAAGACAAACAACATACCCGCCATCCTGACAGCCCCGTCTCTCACCGCAAAGACAGGATTGAATGACAACGACGCCGTGTTCTCAGCTATGAAGGATGAGCTGAAGCGAACCCGTGAGGACTTGCATGTGGAAGGTACTGAGCCTCCCTTCTGGGCAGCCTATACCACTACACACTATTCTTCTTTTAACATTGAAGGCGAGTTGGGAGGAATATCATCCGAACAGTATGTTCCTGCTCAGACCAACCTTACGGGACATCTCATGCTCGGAAACTTCAAGCGCACAAGCGATTTCCCCGGACGACCACTCATCATGGGTGGTGTGGCAGCCAATAAACTGGACTACGTGGACCTAAGGCGTGAGCTTTGGAAGATGAGCGACATGCTCTACAAGAACGCATTGCCTATGATGGCGCAGAAGCAGGGTATGCTGAGCCAGTATCAGTTGCCTGCATACTTGGAGCGCATCCCCGACCTCCAGCGCTCAGCTCCTTGTACTTATATAGAGGAAAATGAAAACGATTATACTATTGATATGCCACAACTGAGGCATATCGCCAAGGAACTGTCTGCCATATTCAAGGACTACAAGTATCTTGAGAACACGTCGGTGAAGATAAGCGGTTCGAAGACCGATACTTATCTTTCAACCACTGAGGATGTAAACATCAAGCAGCCTCACAACTACGTGAGGTTGACGGCAAAGGCCACCTTTGAGGATGACAACAACGTGAAGATGTCCGACGAGCTTAACCTCTATTTCCTCTCGCCTGCCGACATGCCTTCGATTGACGTGCTGAAGGAGAAGGTGCGCAAGTTTGCCGACGATTGCATGGAGATGCGCAATGCTCCGAAGTTAGAGGACGACTATAAGGGTCCCGTACTTTATGGCGACGATGCTTCCAAGCAGGTGTTCACGTCCAACTTTCTCTCATCTGGGCAGTTCTATGCCAAGCAGTCGATGCAGGAAGACCCGAAATCTCTCGGACAGAAATTGGGCAAGAGTATCATGGACGAGCGCATATCCATCCTCAACTACACCGACCGTAAGGAATACAACGGCATTGCGCTCGCTGGACACTATGCCGTGGATGCCGACGGATTCAAACCCGAGCCAGTGATGACAATCGTTGACAAGGGTGTGTTCAAGATGATGCTCAACCGAAAGACTCCAGCGCAATATGCAGAGAAGAGCACTGCGAGCGCGCGCTTCACCAACAATCCGATGCAGGTGATACCCATGGTGGGAGTTGGTACCCTTCACATCAAGGCCGACGATGCCACAAAGGACGAGAACATGATGAAATTGCTGCTCAAGGCAGCCAAGAAGGCGAAGAAGGAATATGCCTACATCATCACCACTCCCGAGAACTACACATCGCTGCGCATTTATCAGGTGAACGTGAAAACCGGTGAGCGAAAACTCGTCAAGACTGATGGTATTACTCTCCCGACAAAGGGACAGATGAAGAAGTTCTTGGCAATATCCGACAAGGAGAACGTTTCCAACGACTTGTCGTGGTATAGTCACTCGATAATCTATCCGAGTGCCGTTATTCTCGACGACATCGAGATTAACACCCCGGCAATGAAGAGTCAGAAACCGCCGGTTCTGACATATCCACTTTTACGTGAGTAAAGATTCTCTCTCTATAATATATTATCATTGCCGCCGTCCCTGTGTGAACAAGGGCGGCGGCTTCATTTTTTGTTGAGGCTTTGCTAAGGTAAATCTGTTAAAAAGTCGCAAATATGAGAAAAAGGGCGAATAAAGTTTGGATGTTATGCAAAAGAATTGTATCTTTGCACACAGTTGCAGGCATATCGCTCCTGTTAGTGTTGAAATATTATGAGTAGATTTGTATATCCCGTAGATACCGACCAGTTCCAGCGGATTCGCGAAGACGGTAAGGTTTATGTTGACAAGACCGCCATGATATATGACCTTGTCAATGTGAGGAAGTATCAATATGTCTTTCTTTCCCGTCCCCGCCGCTTCGGCAAGTCATTGCTGTGCAACACCTTCAAGGCTTATTTCCAAGGGCAGAAGAACCTATTCGAGGGCTTGAAGATAATGGAGTTGGAGAAAGAATGGAAGAACTATCCCGTGCTTCACTTCACGATGAGCGGGTTGAAGAACCTGAAGGTGAGTGAGGCCAAGACTAAGTTAGAGAACTTAATCTCTGATTATGAAAAGATTTATGGACGTAATCAGGAAGAAAAAACTCCAGGAGCACGTTTCCGTGGGTTAATACATCATGCCCTCGAGCAGACGGGTAATAAGGTAGTGGTTATTCTCGACGAATACGATGCCCCGGTGATGCGCCTGTTTTATGAAAAGGAGCAGTTGGAAGCCATGCGCACGATGCTCCGCGAGTTCTATCAAGTGCTTAAGGACGAGGGAGCATACTTGAAGTTTGTCTTCATCACGGGCGTTACGAAGTTCTCTCAGATGAGCATCTTTTCCGAGCTTAACAACCTCAAGCAGGTGTCAATGCTCGACGAGTATTCTGGTCTTTGCGGCATCACACAAAAGGAACTCGACACTGTTCTGCGTCCATGCGTTGAGGAATATGCCGAGGCTTTGAATATCACTGTAGATGATGCCTACGCTAAATTGAAGCATAATTACGACGGCTATCATTTCTCAGATAACAGCGAGGATGTTTATGCCCCATATAGTCTGTTGAACGCGCTGAATGACAAAGCCACAAGAAACTATTGGTTTGAGTCGGGCACAATGACTTCGCTGATTGACCATCTGCGTCATTTCCCCGATTTCAACCCTTTTGATTTTGATGGTGTGGAGTTGGAACTTGACTCATTCAATGCTCCTTGTGAATATGCAGCAACGCCTATCCCAATGCTTTACCAAAGCGGCTATCTGACAATTGCTTCTTTTGACAAGGATTTGGAAACCTATACTCTTCACTTCCCTAACTATGAAGTGCGCCAAGGTATGGTGTCCGGGCTGACAAACTATCTGATGAATACACCTGATCTTGAGAGAAACGCCACAATCCTAAGTATGGCCCGTGCCTTGCTCAAAAGCGACTTGTCGGCAGCCCTCACCGAACTCCGTTCCTATATAGCCTCGATTCCCTACGACATAATCACCCGCAAGGAATGGATGGCGAAGAAGTCGCGCGAAGACTTTTATAAGCTCTTGATGTATGTGGTATTCTCGCTGCTCAACAGCAAGGTGGATACCGAGGTGAAGAGCATCAAGGGACGTGCCGACGTGGTGGTAAAGACCAAGAACTACATCTTCGTCCTCGAACTGAAGGTGGATGACTCCGTGGATAACGCTCTTGCCCAGATAGACTCCACAGGCTATGCCATCCCCTACGAATCCGATGGGCGCAAGGTGACGAAGTGCGGAGTGAGCATCTCTTCCGAAGCCCGCAACATTGTGCATTGGCGAGTGGTGGATGAAGAGGGCAATGTCATTGACGAGCAGAAGTTTTGATGCTTATCTTTTGTTAATTTTGTACTCAAGTCTGCCACAATCAGTTAAAAATGATTGTTTGTGGCAGAATAAAGGGGTGTTTATTTTGCCACAAACGGTATTTTTTATACTTTTGTGGCAAAATATAAGCAATTATGAGTAATATTATAGGAAGAAAACAGGAGATTGAAGAGCTGGAACGCCACTATGACAGTGACCGTCCTGAGTTTGTCGCCATCTATGGAAGACGGCGAGTGGGAAAGACCTTCCTCGTAAAGCAGACGTTCAAGGGCAGGATAGCCTTTCAGCATACAGGCGTGTCGCCTGTGGATATGCAAGGTGCAGCCAACAGGATGAAGTCGCAGTTGGACAGTTTTTATTATTCCCTTCTCAACCATGGACTTGAAGGTTATACACGTCCCAAGTCGTGGATGGAGGCTTTTTACCAGTTGGAGAAGTTGCTCGATATGCTTGATGATGGCAAGCGTCAGGTGGTGTTCTTTGATGAGCTGCCATGGATGGACACTCCACGTTCGGGCTTCCTATCTGCTTTCGAGAGTTTCTGGAACGGGTGGTGCAGTGGGCGCGACAATATCATGCTGATAATATGCGGCAGTGCCACGTCGTGGATTCTTGGCAATATATCCCGCAGCCGCGGAGGACTTTACGGACGCCTGACATGCGAGATAAAGCTCATGCCGTTCACGCTACATGAGTGTGAGCAGTATTTTGCCAACGAGTCCATCGAAATGTCACGCTACGACATAATGCAGTCGTATATGATATTCGGCGGAATTCCCTATTATCTCAGCTATTTCTCCAAGGGACTGAGCCTTGAAGGTAATGCCGACCGAATACTGTTCGGCAGGAATCCGAAACTCAAGGATGAATTCAACCGACTGTTCAATGCGATATTCAACAATCCCGAGGACTGTCGCAAGATTATCCGTCTGCTTGCCACAAGACATAGCGGTTTCACGCGCGAAGAGATAGCCAAGGGCACATCAATCCCTTTTGGTGGCGGACTGTCGGACACACTTACGGCATTGGCAGAGAGCGATTTTGTCATAAGATACATCCCATACGGCGAGAAGGCCAATCAGTTCAGATACAAACTGATAGACAACTTCTGTCTCTTCTGGTTGAAATATGTGGAAGCCAATCAGGCAGACCAAAGCTTTATGACCGACAATGCAACATCAGACATCATGCGCTCATGGCGCGGCATAGCCTTCGAGGAGACTTGCTGGCAGCATATCGACCAGATAAGGCAAGCACTGCAGATAGGTGGAGTAAAATCGTCGGTGTCTTCATGGACTGTCCGAGGTGATGACGAGGGTGACGGTTGTCAGATAGACCTGCTTATATCCCGTGCCGACAATGTCGTAAATCTCTGTGAGATGAAGTTTGCCAGTTCGGCATACATGATTGACAAGGGCGAGGAGGAAAAGTTGCGTCACCGCATCGAGTGCTTGAAGGCTACTCTCCCGGCAAAGCATACCGTACATCTCACAATGATAACCACCTACGGCATAGCCCGTGGCAAGCATAGCGGGATAGTGCAGAAGGAGGTTAAGATGGACGACTTGTTTTGTTAGCATGTGATGACTATCCTAAGGATATCTGGATGACTATGCTAAGGATATCTGGATGACTATCCTAGTGGTGTCTGAATGACCGTCCTAGTGGTGTCTAAATGACCATCCTTATGGTGTCTGGATAACCATTCTTGTTGTTTGTTGCCAGTTAACAAATGATCTTTTGCTAGCTAGCAAAAGATCTTGTGAGAGCTTACAAATGAGTTTCTGGCTACTATCAAAATATGTTTTAACTAATAATTCGAAATAATTTGCAACATGATAAAAATTAGGTTTCTTAAGTCAAAATTGACAGGCAATATCTATCCACAACAGGTAGATATTCGATCATTTAATGCCAAGGATCTCGCCGACAAGCTCCGCGAGCGTTATGGCTCAATCGCGCCAATCGTTATCGACGATGCCTTTCGCATAATCTCCGACCGCCTCGCCGAGGGTTATATCGTGAGCCTCGACCGCCTTGGCACGTTCTCGCTGCGTCTTGGTATCGACAAGCCCGAAGCAATGGACTTTGACGACGTGCGCCCCCAGGACGTAAAATTCAAGGGCGTGAGATTCAATGCCGCAAAGGAAATAAGACTCAAGGTCGGGAAACAGAGTATTCATAAGGTAAAAGACCCAAACCATCTGATTTCCAACACCACCACCAGGTGGCGCGTGTTCCTGGCGCAGATGCTCAAGGATAGCGATAATCTCCAGAAGCCCCTCGCCCAGCTTCCCGTAACCATCTCCCTCTATCGCATGTACACCGGTGCCACCGACTACACTGCCCGCAAGGACCTCACCGCCCTCTGCGCCAAGGGCTTGCTTAGTGATATCTCCACTGCACACACGAAGATGTATCTGATAGTGTGATAATCCAAGGCGGAACAGAATGCAATTCAGATTATTCTGTTAAAAAGTCGCAAATATGCAAAATAGGGCAATAAAAGTTTGGATGTTAGGCAAAAGAATTGTAACTTTGCAAACGATTACAGGCTTATCTCTCCTGTGATAACTCGAAGATTATGGGCACATATATAAATAAAGGTAATAGTGAGTTTCGTGATATCGTGAATAGTGAATATGTTGACAAGACTTCACTGATTCCATTAATCAATGCCACGCTCAACACCGAGCGTCGCTATAGCTGCGTCACCCGTAGCCGCCGGTTCGGCAAATCGATGGCGGCAAAGATGTTGTGCGCCTACTACGACAAGTCGTGCGACTCGCGCGAGCTGTTCCGTGGCTTGAAGGCTGAGGAAGACAAGTCGTTTGAGACATACTTAAACAAATACTGTGTGCTCTATCTTGACGTGACATCGTTCACAGCACGTCCTGAGATGCGTGTGAATATCGTGCGTAACATTCAGGACAGAATCATTACCGAGTTAAAGAATGTCTTTCCCGATGTGAAGTATGGGGATAACTTTGATCTTATGGAAACACTTTCTGCTATCCATACCGCCACGGGCGAGAAATTCTTCTTCATCATAGACGAGTGGGATGCCATCTGTCGTGAGTTCCCAGGACGACAGAAGATGAAAGGCGACCCCGAAACGGTTACTCCTACTATTTTGGATGAGTATGTAATGTTGCTTCGCCGATTGTTCAAAACCCAGGATTCTGACAAGGTCTTTGCCGGAGCCTACCTCACGGGCATCCTGCCCATCAAAAGGTATAATACCGAGTCTGCATTGAACAACTTCCGTGAATATACAATGATTTATCCTGGAAAGATGTCAAGTGCCCTTGGATTTACCCATGAGGAAGTGGAGGCTATATGCGCTAAATGCGGAATGGATCTGTCGGAGATGAAACGTTGGTATGACGGCTATCGCATAGGCAAGGCTTCACACATGTTCAATCCATATTCTGTAATGAGGGCAATTGATGATGAAGAGTATCGCAGTTACTGGACAACCACAGGCGCCTACGACTCCGTAGTGACATATATCCAGATGAACTATGACGGACTGAAGGACGACATTATCCGTATGTTGGCTGGAGAGTCTGTTCCTGTCATCACAACTGCGTTCCAAAATGACATGCACGTCATTAATAGCAGAAACGATGTCTTGACTGTTTTGATACATCTTGGATACTTGGCATACGACCGTGATACCAACACGTGCTACATACCTAATAAGGAGGTGGCAGACGAGATGAACAATGCAATCAACGCAACAAAATGGACTCAACTTGCAAAAGTTCTTGAAAACTCTCAGAATCTTCTTGCCGCCACCATCTCGGGCAATGAGCAAGCCGTGGCACGCGCCATCGACCTCGCCCACGACGAGAATACAAGCATCCTCGCCTACAACGACGAAAACTCGCTTGCCTGTGTGCTGTCTGTAGCATATATCTGGGCGAAGAACGAGTATGTCATCCATCGCGAGTATGCCACAGGCAAAGGTTATGCCGACCTCGTAATGATTCCGCGTCGCAATGTCTCCAAGCCGGCCCTCGTCATCGAACTGAAATTCAATCACTCTGCCGACACTGCCATCGACCAGATAAAACGCAAGGAATATCCCGCAAAGTTGGCTGAATACTCAGGCGAGATAATGCTCGTGGGGATAAACTACGACAAGGAGACGAAGCAGCATACTTGTAAGATAGAAAGGGTGAGCTGATTTCGGATAAGAATACCTGTTAGTATGAGAAGAGCAGTACTGCTTATTATTGTGGCGGTGATGGGGACATTGATTGCCAATGCCTCCAACGACAGTATAAGGAAAAGGATTCTCGACAGCTATGTGAGCTATGGCGAGAAATATATAGGTTGCAGGTGGGAGTCGCCAAGTGCAACAATGTTTGCCGAGTTCAAGACTAACGGCAACCGCACGCGTTATGAGCGGTGGACATTTGGTAAGAGGAGGCAGTTGGCTGCTCTCGTACTCGCCGAGAAGGTGGAGGGCAAGGGAAGATTCATGCCCGACATCGTCAATGGAATCATGAGTACACTGGAGGAGACGTGGTGGGGTATTCCGGCTCACTACGGAACGAAGGTGATGAGGCGGGAAGACCAGACCGTGGATCTCTTTAATGCAGAGACGGCTGGACTGATGGCATGGACAAAACATGCTCTGCAACAACAGATTGACAATTTCTCGCCATTGCTGTCGCAAAGGATTGACGCGGAGATTGAACGCAGGATGCTTATTCCGGCATTGGAGACCGGCTACTGGTGGAAACGGGCGTCGATGAACTGGAATCCATGGATATGCTCCAACTGGATAGCATGCGTAAACTTCTGCGAGCATGACAGCGTGAGGCGCGACAAGGCTCTCACTCAGATAGCTGCTGCCATGGACGCTTTCGCAAAGGGCTATCCCGACGATGGAGGATGTGACGAGGGACCCACGTATTGGGACCGTGCCGCAGCCTCGTTGTATGAATGTGAAAGTATGATGCCAAAGAATCATCCGTCATTCACATCTCATATAGCATCATTAAAGAAGATGGCTGCCTATTGCTATGCCACATACGTAGCCAACGGATATTGCCTGAGTTTTGCCGACAGTCATGGCAACCGCCTTGTGCAGCAACCCAACGTGATGTATCCTTTTGCACTTTATGTTGATGACCCCGTGATGCGCCGGTTTGCCAAGTATATAGCTGTGGAGAAGGGATTCCTTGATGATGCCGCAAATATATACGACCAAAGCGGCAACTATCCCACGCTTGGGCGTGAACTCGTTTTCCTGAGTCATCTCGACGAGTTTCTCGACGAAAAGGCTGAGGAACCGCATCCCGCAGACATCTGGCTCCACTCGCTGCAGATAATGACGGCACGACGAGGCACGATGTTTCTTGGTATGAAGGGAGGACATAACGACGAGAGCCACAACCATAACGATGTGGGCAGTTTTGTGGTATATAACGGTGGTAATCCCATCCTCATTGATCCCGGAGTGGTAGAATATACATCCAAGACATTCAGCAAGGAGCGATATACGATATGGACTATGCAGAGCGGATACCACAACCTGCCGCAAGTGAATGGATATGACCAAAAGGAGGGGCGCAAGTATGCCGCACGCAATGTCGATTACTCAAAGGGCAGACTGACTCTCGACCTTGCCGAATGTTATCCCCCGGAGGCAGGAGTGAAGAGATGGCAGCGCACTGTAGCCGTCAATAAAAAAGGCATCATCACCCTAACAGATGATTATCTTCTCAAGTCGGTGGAGAAACCCGTGCGCGAGATGTTTGTCTCTGCCGTTCAGCCAGTTATCGACGAAAAGAGGGGCGTTATATCGCTTGGTTCGTGCAGTCTTTATTATCCAAAATCGAAATGCTTAGTTATAGTAGAGCCGCTCTCCGAGAGTCTCGACCCGATGCTCCGCACAATGTGGCCCGACGGACTGTGGCGTATTGTTGTCACGGCAGGAAATAAGTCGGAAAAGGACAAGCTCGTTTTCACTATAACCCCAAGACGATAGACAACCCTAAAGAATAAAACTACTTAAAGTATGCTAATTTATTTGGTCGTTCCACGGAAAAACCGTAAATTTGCACATTGTATTATCGTTAATAGGAATAAATAGGAATATTATGGCAAGGTATAATAGAATACTTCTTAAGCTCAGCGGCGAGAGTCTCATGGGCAAGCAGAACTTTGGTATCGACCCCGAGCGTCTGGCTGATTATGCGCGTCAGATAAAGGAGGTCAGTGAGATGGGTGTGCAGATTGGTATCGTCATCGGAGGCGGTAACATCTTCCGTGGACTGAGCGGTTCGCAGAAAGGATTCGACCGTGTGAAGGGCGACCAGATGGGTATGTGCGCCACGGTAATCAACTCGCTCGCCCTCAGTTCGGCTCTTGGTGCCATCGGAGTGAAAACCAAGGTTTTGACAGCCATACGCATGGAGCCTATTGGTGAGTTCTATACAAAGTGGAAAGCCATCGAGGCTATGGAGGCAGGATATGTATGCATCTTCTCGGCAGGAACGGGCAGCCCGTATTTCACCACCGACACTGGTTCGTCGCTCCGTGGTATTGAGATTGAGGCCGACGTGATGCTTAAGGGCACTCGTGTGGATGGTATCTATACTGCCGACCCCGAGAAAGACCCCACAGCCACTAAGTTCAGCGACATCACATACGACGAGATTTACACTCGCGGTCTGAAGGTGATGGATCTCACAGCAACAACTATGTGTAAAGAGAACAACCTGCCCATCTACGTATTCAACATGGACATCGTGGGCAACCTCAAGAAGGTGATGGACGGGGAGAACATCGGTACGTTGGTGCATAATTAATTGGGAATTAGAAATTAGGGATTAGGAATGGCTGAATCCAATTTTGTAGATTACGTTAAGATATATTGCCGCTCGGGAAAGGGCGGAAGGGGAAGCATGCACCTAAGGCATGTGAAGTATAATCCCAACGGCGGACCGGACGGCGGCGACGGAGGTAAGGGCGGAAGCATCTATCTTCGTGGCAACCACAACTACTGGACGCTGCTCCATCTGAAATACGAGCGCCACGTGTTTGCCGAGCATGGAGGCAATGGCGGTCGCGACAAGTGTCACGGCACCGACGGTAAGGACGTGTATATCGACGTGCCTTGCGGTACGGTGGTGTATAATGCCGAGACGGGCAAGTATATCTGTGATGTAGCCTATGACGGACAGGAAGTACTGCTGCTCAAGGGCGGACGCGGAGGACTTGGCAATTTCCAGTTTCGCTCGGCCACCAATCAGGCTCCGCGCTATGCCCAACCAGGAGAGCCTATGCAGGAGATGACCATCATCCTCGAACTGAAACTTCTGGCTGACGTCGGTCTGGTGGGATTCCCCAATGCAGGTAAATCGACATTGCTCTCTGCCTTGTCGAGTGCACGTCCCAAGATAGCCAATTATCCATTCACCACTCTCGAACCCTCGCTCGGCATTGTGGCTTATCGCGACCACAAGTCGTTTGTGATGGCTGATATCCCCGGAATCATCGAGGGTGCAAGTGAGGGCAAGGGGCTCGGACTCAGATTCCTGCGACATATTGAGCGCAACTCGCTATTGCTCTTTATGGTTCCTGGCGACACCGACGATATCAAAAAAGAATATGAGATACTGCTCAACGAACTGCGCAACTTCAATCCCGACATGCTCGACAAGCACAGGGTGCTGGCAGTGACCAAGTGCGACCTGCTCGACGACGAACTCATTGAGATGTTGCGCGAGACATTGCCCGACGACCTTCCCGTGGTGTTCATATCGTCGGTGGCAAACATGGGCCTTACCGAATTGAAAGACATCCTTTGGCAGGAACTCAACAGCGAGAGCAACAAACTGCAGAGCATAACCCAAGAGGACGTGATAGTGCACAGGGATAAGGACATGTCGCGATTTGCCGCTGAGATGGCAGCTGAGGGTGAGGACGAGGATATTGAATATGTAGATGATATAGAGGACGTTGAGGACATCGATGACTTCGAGTATGAATACGAAGAAGGAGACGATGATGATAAGTAGATATGACTTGGACGGTGGGATATTCTTCTCCACCACCCGTCATGGAGGTAGGAGCAAAGGCGAATATTCATCCTTCAATATAAATGAATATTGTGGCGACGATGCTGATGACATTGCCGCCAACCGTCGGCTGCTGTGTGATGAACTGGGCATTGATGAGACTCATCTCGTGATGCCCCACCAAACTCATGGTACGACAGTAAGGCAGATAGCCGAGGACTTTGTGCATCTGCCCGAGAATATCCGAAAGATGATACTCGAAGGTGTGGATGCCGTGATGACCGACGTGAGCGGAATATGTATCGGAGTATCTACCGCCGACTGCATACCTATTATTATATATGACCCCGAGCATCATGCCGTGGCAACAGTGCATGCCGGATGGAGAGGCACTTTAGCAAGGATTGTTGAGAAGGCAATCAGGGCGATGGCAATCACATATCACTCAAAGCCCGAATGTCTGCATTGCGTTATTGGACCGGGAATATCTCTCGAACACTTTGAGGTGGGGCAGGAGGTATATGAGGAGTTTGCCGAGGCAGGATTTGACATGGACTCCATTGCCAAATGGCAAATGAAATGGCACATCGACCTAAAGGAGTGCAACCGCCAGCAGTTGGAGAGAATGGGAGTGAAGCCAGAGAATATTGAAGTGAGCAATATATGCACAGTAGCTGATAACCAAGACTATTTCTCTGCAAGAAAGCAGGGAATAAACAGTGGAAGGATATTCACAGGAGCTTTGTTAAATGAAGAGTGAAGAATGAAAACCATTTAAAAGAAATAATGAAACTTAGAAACCTGATTATATTAGTCGCCTCTGTATTGATACTGACTTCAGCGACAAAAGATGAATTTACTGCTCTCGAAAAGCAGCAAATAAGTATTCCTACACCTGGACTATTCGACCATGCCGAGGCATTCTCCATTGATTTCGGAGGGTTCCGTTCGTCCGACTACTCATTCCCATTGCCCGTTGGAAAGGCTGTGGTGAAGAATAACAGTGAATTGGAGATAACGACAGACAAAGGTGATGCTGTCAAGGCGATGTTTGCCGGTACTGTGCGTATATCCAAGCATATCTCCGGGCATGGCAATGTAATAGTGATACGCCATGACAACGGATTGGAGACTGTATATGCCCGCAATGCCGAGAACTTGGTGAAGGTGGGCGACAGGGTGAAGGCCGGACAGACTATCGCCATCGTGGGCGGTGAGGAGCGACGCACCTTCCTTACCTTTTATATTATGGTGAACGGCGGAAAGGTTAATCCCGAGATAATCGTACAACCAAAGAGTCATAAACTCACCCGACGCACCCTTATCTGCAAGCGAAAAGGGAATAGCGTGGAAATGAGCGTCGAAGGTGGTGATAGAAAGAACCAGAAACGCGAGATGGCATTCTATCCCCTGCCAGGGGCAAAGGTGATAAGTCCTTACGGCAGGCGAGGAGGAAGAGCGCATACAGGAGTGGACATCAAGACAGTGCCCAATGACAATATCCTCGCTGCCTTCGACGGTGAGGTGATTATGTCGCAAAAATATGCAGCATACGGTAATCTCATAAAAATACGTCATGAGAACGGACTGGAGACTTGGTACAGCCATAACTCCAAGAATCTCGTGAAAGTGGGCGACAAGGTGAAAGCAGGTCAGGTGATTGCACTTACGGGACAGACCGGCCGTGCCACTACGCCCCACCTGCATTTCGAGTTGCATGTCAATGGCAATACGGTTAATCCGTCATTGCTCTTCGACCATAGTAACAACTCGGTGAAGATGTCGGCATATAAATCATTCTTGAAAAGCGGCAAATTAAAGAAAAAATGACCCTATAGACCGACCAATAGCATAATTTCTGCATAAAAACTGCATTTTTAACACTTTTGTAACACGATATTCGAAATTTTTAGTTAATTTTGCAGCGAAAATCATAAAAATAGGGCGAAAAAAGTCCTATAAGACTTAATTTTAACTAATAGGTATTATTTTTATGCAGAAGAAACTGTATGTTATGATTGCCGC
>CALZYS010000017.1 GCA_945830345.1 uncultured Prevotella sp. | reverse complement strand
GTGCACATATTTCGGGAAAAATCACTATTTTTGTGCAACTTTAAGAAGAAATAAGAAGAAGAGTATGAAAAAAATAGTTGTTTTAACAGGTGCCGGCATGTCGGCAGAGAGTGGAATATCTACATTCCGTGATGCTGATGGACTATGGGAAAAGTACCCCGTTCAGCAAGTGGCAAGTCATGAGGGTTGGGAGGCTGATCCCACCTTAGTTAATAATTTCTATAATATGCTTCGCACCAAGTATGCCGGAGTGCAGCCAAATGAGGGTCATCGCCTTGTGGCAGAACTTGAGAAGCACTATGATGTGACCGTGGTGACTCAGAATGTTGACAACCTGCATGAGCGTGCCGGTTCGTCGAAGGTGATTCATCTGCATGGCGAACTTATGAAGATGTGTTCGAGCATCGACCCCGATGACGAGCGTTATCATGTGCAGTTGACCCCGGAGAATCCCACTGTTGTTCCGGGAACAAAGGCAGGTGACGGTTCACTGCTCCGTCCGTTCATCGTCTTTTTTGGCGAGGCAGTCCCCATGATTGAGCCTGCGGCACGCGAGGCAATGGATGCCGACATATTTATAATAATAGGTACGTCGCTCAATGTCTATCCCGCGGCAGGACTTGTGAGATACGTCAAGGCAGGAGTGCCAGTTTATCTCATCGACCCCAAACCCGTGACGGCTTCCGTGTCGGGAGTGAAGCAGATACAGAAGGGCGCATCTGAGGGTATGAAGGAGCTAATGGAGATACTTTGTCCGTCAAATTGATAGAAAAATGGGTGTTTTTGCAATTTTTTGCTCAAAATACTTGCATATATCAATATAATTGCCTACTTTTGCTGACAATTTGCGAACTATGTGTATAATATAACAGCAAAACAGCAATGGAAAAGATTGATAATCTTGACAAGAAGATACTCAGTATCCTATCAAAAAATGCCCGTATTCCTTTCAAGGATGTGGCAGCAGAGTGTAATGTATCCCGTGCGGCTATCCATCAGAGAGTACAGCATCTGATAGATGGCAATGTCATCATGGGAAGTGGATTTGACGTCAATCCCAAGAGCCTTGGTTATTCCACGTGCACATACGTGGGTATTACTCTTGAGAAGGGTAGCATGTACAAGGAGGTTGTGGAGCGTCTTGTTCATATTCCCGAGATTGTGGAGTGCCACTTCACCACAGGACCTTATACTATGCTCGTCAAATTGTATGCCCGCGACAATGAGCAACTTATGTCGCTTCTCAACGACCAGTTGCAGGGTATTCCCGGCGTTGTCGCTACCGAGACGCTTATTTCTCTCGAACAGAGCATAAAGAGAGAGATCCCGGTGCATGTGGACTAATTTTTTAATTAGGAATTAGGAATTAGAAATTAGGAATTGAAATGTTGCTTGATTGGAAGGGTAGGCTTGATGAAGTTTACGGAGGATTTCCGGAGGCTAAGAGCCAGCCTGTTATTGGTATTACCGCTAATTATGACGATGGTAAGGGCATGTTGGCGGAGGGCTACTACAAAAAGGTGGTGGCTGCTGGCGGTGTGCCCCTGATTATCCCGCCATTGGATAATGCCGACGCGATAATCAATACGCTCGACCGTATTGACGGACTCATATTGAGCGGTGGCGGCGACTATAATCCTCTGTTATGTGGCGAGGAACCATCGCCACGACTACATTCCATCAATGGCGAGAGGGATATTCCCGAACTGCTCATCACTCGCTTGGCTTACAACCGACAGATCCCCATGTTGGGAATATGCCGAGGCATACAGACCTTGGCAATGGCATTGGGAGGAATGGTGAGACAGGACATTGCCGACACCGAAGGACTGATAAAGCATAGTCAGGACGCCCATCGCAGTGTGCCTACTCATTCAGTGAGCGTATGCGAGGATTCCTTATTATATAAAATATATGGTTGCCGTTCGTTGTATGTCAACTCCTTCCATCATCAGGCAGTAGGTGAAGCAGGTGAGAGATTCCGCGTTGCAGCCCGATCCTGTGACGGTGTCGTTGAGGCTATGGAGAGTACGGAGATGAAGTCGATTATCGGTGTGCAATGGCATCCCGAATGTATCGACGACGGATTACCTCTGTTCGAGTGGCTTGTTGGCGAGGCTGCCGACTATCGTGCCGCCTGTACGATGCACAACCGTATTCTCACACTTGACACCCACTGCGACACACCGATGTTCTTTGCCGATGACGTGCGCTTCGACCGCCGCGACCCTAAGTTGCTTGTCGATTTGCACAAGATGACCGACGGTCGCCAGGATTCCACAATCATGGTGGCTTATCTGCCGCAACCTGAGAAGGACGAGACCTTCCGTCAAAACGTGCGCTTCGATGTCGAAGGCCCCAAGGAATATGCCGACTTGATATTCAATAAGATAGAGGATATCGTTGCAGCTAACAGCCGCTATCTTTCCCTTGCCCGCACTCCGGCGCAACTTGTTGCCAACAAGTTGAATGGACAGAAATCGATCATGCTTGGAATAGAGAACGGACTTGCTCTTGAGGGCGACATCTCCAACGTGAAATACTTTGCCGATAGGGGAGTGGTGTATATCACCCTTTGCCATAATGGTGACAACGACATCTGTGACAGTGCACGAGGCAATAACACCCACAATGGAGTGAGCGAGTTTGGAGCTAAGGTGATAGGCGAGATGAACCGTCTTGGAGTGATGGTGGATTTGAGTCATGCCCATGAGAAGAGTTTTTGGGATGCCCTGGACATCAGTTCCACTCCGATAGTGTGCAGCCACAGCAGTTGCCGTACCCTGTGCGACCATCCCCGCAATCTCACCGACAGTCAGATGAAGGCTCTTGCCGACAAGGGTGGCGTGTGCCAGATAACCATCTATCACGGATTCCTCCGTTCGGATGGCGAGGCAACTGTGAGGGATGTGTTGGAGCATCTCGACCATGCAGTCAAGGTGATGGGTATCGACCATGTGGGAATAGGTACCGACTTCGATGGCGATGGAGGAGTGCGCGGAATGGCATCATCGGCTGATTTCGTCAATTTCACCCGTATGCTCATGGCAAAACGATACAGCGAGCAAGACATACAGGCTATCCTCGGAGGAAACTTCCTCAGAGTGATGTCAGATATCCAAAAAAAGAGACAATAAATAGATGGTATTATTACTATGAAATCACTTCACACATTATTATATATATATATAGCCGCATTCTGCTTGGCATCATGCGGTAATTCCAAGAAGACCGTTGTTGAGGCTGTTGCCGTAGGGCCAGAGTTCTCAGCTGACAGTGCATACGCTTATTGTGCCGCCCAATGTGACTTCGGTCCGCGACTTATGAATACTGAGGAGCACGATAGGTGTGGCGACTGGATAGAGGCTAAGTTCAGGCAATTTGGCATGACCGTCAGTCGTCAGGAGACTATTGTCAAGGGATATGACGGCACACCGCTCAAATGTCGCAATATCATTGCTAATTATCGTCCCGAAAATAAAGAACGCATCCTGCTTTGTGCGCATTGGGACAGTCGTCCTTGGGCTGACAACGATCCCGACAGTGCCAACTGGCGCAAACCGGTGATGGGAGCCAACGATGGAGCAAGCGGTGTGGCTGTCATGCTCGAGGTAGCTCGACTGCTGCAGCAGACCGACAGTGCGAAGGTAGGAGTGGATTTCGTATGCTTCGACGCCGAGGATTGGGGAGTGCCACAATGGAGTGAAGCCGACTATAACGGCGATTCATGGGCTCTCGGAGCGCAATATTGGGCGGAGAAGGCACACAGCGAGGGCTATAAGGCACGCTTCGGCATTCTGCTCGACATGGTGGGTGGAGTAGGGGCAACATTTTACCGTGAGGCCTTCTCGCAGAAGTATGCCTCGGCAATAGTTGACAAGGTGTGGGCAGCAGCCAAGGTGGCTGGATACAGCAGTTTCTTCCCCGATGCCGATGGAGGTATGATAACCGACGACCATGTGCCTGTCAACGAGAAAGCCAATATCCCCACGGTGGATATCATACCCTTCTATGCCAATTGCGAGCAAAGCTCGTTTGGTCCTACTTGGCATACCGTCAACGACACGATGGAAAATATCGACCGCAATACTCTCAAGGCTGTTGGACAGACTGTCATACAGATTGTCTTCTCAGAATAATACTGATGGGGTTTTGACAGTATTTTCCATTAAAGAATTCCAGGGTCAGTCGGTTGATGTCATGACGCAACTGTACGGCCTCGTTAGAGGGGTTGGGCAGTGATAGCGGACTATTGACCACACGTAAGCTCATCTCGTTGTTGATGACATTTGAATATATTATGACATTGCCTTCCACCTTGTTCACTCCCACAGTTCCTGTGAGCATACTGTCTATCACCTGTCTCATTCTGCCGGCATCGGTGTTTATAATAAAGGGTTTTAAGTTGCCGTGAATGGAGAAATTAGCCTCTGGCCACTTTAATGCCGCAGCATCTATCGCTTCGTGACATATCTTTATAATGTCGCATCTAGTAATCTGCCACTTGGTCATACCAGCCTCAAGGCGTGAGAAGTCGAGAACACCATTCACAAGATACATCAGCAGTTCGGTGTCCTTGCGTATGATGTCGGCAAATTGTGTGCGCTCTTCCATTGTGAGTGTAGTGTCATTGGCAAGTGAGGTGGAGAATCCCACCACTGTGTTCAATGGCGTTCGTATGGCGTGACTCATGTTGGTGAAGAAACAGTCCTTCTGACGGTTATGTTCCTCTGCCTCGGCAAGAGCATCCTGTGTCTTCATGCGAGCCTTTTTCAGTTTAAGGCTCGACATGAACAGTCTTGCGAGGATTATTACCATGAGCAGTGTTACCACCGCCATGATTATGATAACCGCCATATTTCTGTTGGCACGCAGTTGCTCAGCTTCGGCCTTAATGGTGTTAAGGCGGCTTATGTTACCAAGTTCTTCCACCTGCTTCTCTGATATAGAGTTGTTGATGGAGTCGGTCATGAAATCCACCTTCTTATATATATCCAAAGCCTTGTCATACTGTTTGCTTTCATACAGGATGTCGGCACGTTGGCGCAGGCATTGCATAGTGTTTGCAAACTTCACTACGTTCTTCTTAGACATCACGAGAGCCTTGTCGTTGAGTTCGAGAGCCTCGTTGTATCTTCCCATCTGCATCATCATGTAGCACTGCGCATTGACAAGCAGTGATTTATAGTTGGGATATGTGAGCTTCTCATTATAGAGTTTGGCGAGTTTTTCGTGCTCCTTAGCCTTAGCGAAGTCCTTCACCGATGACCAGTATAGGATATGGCAGTATTCCACGAATAGTCGGTGGTCGTTGAGAGTTATAGCCATCTCAGGTATCTGCTCAATCATCTTGACTATCAGCGCATCAATCTCATTTAGAGGCTCCTTCATCATCCCGTATTTGTCGATGGTGATGTAGTAGTTGAGAATCTGCATGAGTACGGTAAACTGCATGGATAGATCCTTTGACTGGTACATCAGGTTGTGTGCCCCATCCAGTGCTTTGTATGCTTCGTGCCATCTGCGGGTGCCGATGTATGCAAGCGACATACTTATATAAGCCTTCACCATACCGTCCTTGTAGCCTTGCTTTTTGGCAAGTGCAAGCATCTTGTCAGCCTCGTCGAGGGCATATTCGAATCTCTCGTTGTATATGTAGGTGTTCACGAGTGTGTATTGCATCTCGAAGAACATCTTCCATTCATTGCATTGTCTTGCCACCTTCATTCCATAGTTCGCCCAATACACCACACTGTCTAAGCGGTCGTCGTACATATAGTGGTGGTTGACGATAAATGTCAATGCCATTGCCTGCATTGTGTCAACCTTCTGTCGCTTGGCTTCGTCGAGCATCAACATGGCATCCTTTACTCCCTCTGGCCAGAGCTGCGAAACACTTACAAGCTCAGATATTTTTTTGAGACGCTCCTTGCCGTGAGGCATTTTCTTTACCTCTCGTCTCAGGCTATCCACGAGTGCGTCATCGTTTGTCTTTGCCTTGGCAACAATGACAATGGCGATAAGAGCCAATATGAATATCAGTCGTTTCATGCCTTTGCCTCCTTTCTCTCTATTGGGTGAGTGAAACAGAATCTTGCACCGTCGTTGTAATCCGGATCCACCCATATCTTTCCTCCTAAGTGTTCGATGATGAGTTGGCAGATGGATAGTCCGAGTCCTGTGCCCTGTGCGTTCTCGTCGAGTTTCTCAAATCGGTCGAATATCTTTTCCCGCTTTTCGGGGGCAATGCCGCATCCAGTGTCGGTGACGCTGAACTGGGCCACATTGCCATCTTTCTTAAGTGTCAATACGATGCTTCCCTTCTCAGTGAACTTATTGGCATTCACAAGCAGGTTGATGAGCATCTGTTGCAGTCGTGCCTTGTCGGTGGACAGTGTAAGTGAGTCAAGGTCTGACTCGAATCGTATTTCGGCAGCTGTGCGCTTCACTTTATCCACGGTCTCCACCACGTTGCGGCATATCTCCACAGCGTCTTGTTCCTCAATCTTAAACTGCATTTCCCCGTTTTGCTGACGTGAGAAATCCACCACGTCGTTGATGAGTTTTAGGAGCAAGTCGGAGTTTTGGTGGATGATAGCCTCAAATTGTTGTCTTGTCTCGTTGTCGAGATTGTCCTCAGCGAGAATGGCTGAGAATCCTGCGAGGGCATTCAGTGGGGTGCGTATCTCATGACTCATGTTCGATAGGAAGAGGCTTTTCAGGTGCATAGAGTTTTCAGCCACCTTGCGTGCCTCGTTCAGTTCCTCTCTCATTTTTTTCAGTCGGCGGTTGTATTTCCTGCTTACTACAATGCCTACTCCTAACAGTATCAGTACCACCACGAGTCCAGTGATGTAATAAGCCATAATCATCGACTTTTCCTCGTTGATACTCAACTGTTCCTGCGCAACCATATTGGCGTTGCGCTCCTTGTTCACCTTGGCACGATAGCTCTGCACACTTACCGAGTCGCGGTTGGCATTGATCTTGCGATAAGCGTCACAATCGGCCTTTGCTTCATCCACACTGTCCTTGTACTGTTCCACATCAATTGGCAAGGCTGTAGTCCAAAATGCCGACATCAAAAACAGTGTTATTATTTTCTTAAATGGTAGTTTTTTCATTTTCGTCTAAATATTAATGTGTTGGTTTATTATAGTTGTCCCGCCTCCACCATCAGCACAACCCTTTCGGTAAGACGGTCGGTGCCTTCGGCATCGTAGTCCTTTTTCAGACTTGCGCCAAAGAGTGATGAGAAAGCTTGGTAGAATCCCGCTCGTATCGGCCCTAAGAATGCCTTTATGATGTCATAGGATCGCGAGTCACATTCGCGATACACAAGCTTTATCAGCAGTTTGCCTTGTGAATACGTGAGTTTCTTCATTCTTGGCTTATACTCCTTGAATATGCTCTTCTCCACGCGCTTCATGTGTTCGTCTTTCGACTTCTTGTCGGGCAGTGTTTCGAGATATTCGTATGTCTCGACGATAATTTGGTTTACCTCCTTGGCTATAGGCAGCACCGTCTTCACGTTTTTCACGAGTCGGTTGTAGGCAGCTGCCTGTTTTGCGTTCTTGAATGTGAGATTAGGATAGACATACACGTTGTTCATTTCCATATATTGTATGCTGTCGCCATTGTCGAGCACCTTTCCCACCTTTACGGTAGGCACAAACGTTGGGTCGTCCATATCCACCTGACGGTCTTCCGGACGTTCCCCTGTCTGTGCCGACAAAGATGTCGTCAAAAACATGACAGTCAACAAATACAATACTCTCAGCCTAACCATAAAACGCACAGCCATTCATAATCCCTAATTCCTAATCTCTAATTCCTTATAAAGTTCGTCTTAATCTTCGCCTCCTGCTCAGGATAATCAACTCCCGCAGCCTTTCCGGCTTCAATACATTTCAGCATCCATGCCATGTTCCTGCCCAACTGGCGCATGGTCTGCATTCCCTCCAAGTCTTGTATCACCTCGGCGGGAGTATTACCATGCACCTCGTTCCAGTAGTTTGATGACACCACTGGCATACAGGCGAAGTTGAAGTATCTGTTCATATCCTCAAAGGCTCCTTGTGCACCTCCTCGACGACAACTTACGATGGCAGCTGCCGGTTTGTTGTAGAAGAGGGAGGCCTTTGAACAGAAAGCCCTGTCCATAAACGGTTTGATGAATCCCGATGTACCGGCAAAGTGTACGGGAGTGCCGAATACGAATCCGTCACATTCGGTCACCTTTGCGAGAAAAGCGTTCACTGTGTCGTCAGAGTTCCAGCATTTGAAATTCTGTGCGCATTTGCCGCAACCGATGCAGCCCATTATGGCCTTGTTACCACACCAGAACTCTTCAGTTTCTATTCCTGCCTTTTCAAGTTCCTTTGCCACTTCCATTAGGGCGGTATGTGTACAACCAGTCTTGTGCTGGCTGCCGTTTACTATTAATACTTTCATATCTTTGTGTCTTATATTGTATTACAGAGGGCAAAGGTACATATTTATTCTGAAATACGTGCAATTCGTTAAAGAATATTATGATTTAATACGAAAAACCCCTCCCGTAGGGGGAGGGGAAGGGCTATTATTTCACCGGAATCTGAATGATAGACAACCATTTCTCGGGGTATTCCTGATTCCATGCACCATCAACATACACTGTTCGCGGATGTCCTGCAATCTCATATCCCTTTTCCTCAAGATACTTGAATGCCTCGGTGTAGGATTCATAGAAGCGTTCGTAAGGGCCATAGTGCTTCATACACAATGCCTTGGGCACCTCGTCCAACTGCTTGAACTTGATGACGGCGGAGTCCTTGCCCATTTCCTCCACCTGCTCGCAGTATTCGATGTCGATGTCGGTGGGCGTATATTCCTTGTTATGCTCGATAGTGAAGCAGTAGCCGGCTGGCGAGCATTTGCAGCCTAATCTGTGCATCTCGGGGCCAATAACATTCACGCATAGTTCGCCCAGGTCACTATACTGCTTGATTACTCTACGGTGTGATGCCACGATGATTGCAGGCAAAGCCTGAATTGAAAATTTTTCCATTGTCTTGATGTTCTTTTTGGAGTTCACCGTGTCGATGAGTTGTTGCCGGCGCTTCAGCAGTGTGCGTATCTGCCTGTTGCACTCCGTCAGTTTGGCGTTTATCTGACTGATTGACGGTTCGTGGTATTCATCGTCATAGAGGTCTTTTATCTCCTCCAACGAGAATCCCATCTCCTTGAGCTCGCGTATGGCATTAAGCCTCTGCATCTGCTCTATGGTGTAGTATCTGTACCCCGTCCACTTATCCACCTCGTACGGGATCAGCAGTCCCATCTGTTCGTAGTGGCGAAGCGTCTTGACCGTCACCTGCATCAACTTGGAGAACTCTCCGATTTTTAATTTTGTTTTTTCACTCATTTTGTCGCGCGATTACTTTGTTGTTTTGAATTCGGTTGCAAAGTTAATGCATGCCCTAAGGTACGAGTCAAGACTATTTCTGAATTTAACACCACTTTAACATTTCTCAGCTATAGCAAAAGTAGCTGAGGATAATCTTTACATCCATTCCTTCGTGAACCACTTTTGGAAAACGGTGTCAGAAAGTTTGATGGTTCCATCTGACAGTTCTTCTATTAGTTCTCTTTCTATCAATGCCGACTTAATTCTGGATATATTTGACTTACTGCCAAGAGGATACAAGTCCTGGGCTGCCTTGCTGCTAAAGTTCTTTGTGAATCCACTGCAAAGAATACGGATGAAATTCATCTGATAACTGCTCATGCCCTTTATTTGCTCAAGAAAATAACTGTGACACTGGGAAAGCAAGGCTGTACATCCCCAAGCGAAACTTTCTTCATCCACTTCCCTGTTGGTTTCAACCATAACATTCCATGCTAACTGCTGAACGTATGAGGAATGATTACCTACATAGTCGCAAATACGGGCTGCATATTCGTCAGAAATCACGAGCTTGCGCGACGCAAATTTTTCCTTTATAAACGGAATCCAGTCTTCTGTCTTTATCACAAGAAGTTCATTGGTTTCACCAAATTGGTAGAATGGCATACGCTTGTTATGAAACAGGTTGGTCATCAGGTGTTTTTTGCTCCCATAGAGGCAATATGACACATGCGTATGATGCTGCCATATACCACGCATCTTCTTCTGTAAGGATAATGTGTCTGGCATTTCCCCGATTTGTTGGAATTCATCAATACATACAACAATATGTATGCCCTTTTCCTTTGCAATTGTCTCAGGAAGATTCAGAATTTCTTCTGGAGAATAGTTTTCAGGAGTGATGCCCAATGCCAAAGAATACTCTGACATCGGCTCTGGACTAAATGAAATCTTCGGTGAAACTCTTACTAGAAACTTTTTGATGTTGTCCATAACAAGTTCCATACGTCCAGCCGTTTCCTTAATGATAGAAGAAGCAAAACGATTGTAGAAATCGTATTCAGAACGGCAGTCATATATGTCCATCATCACTATCTTAATTTCAGGATTATCAATCTCGGAACGTACTTTCTTTACGAGCGAAGTCTTCCCCATACGCCTTGGCGATATGAGGATTACGTTTATTCCGTTTTCGAAGTCCTTTTTCAGTCTTTTTGTTTCTTTCTCCCTGTCTGTGAAGTTATTGCCTTCCACCGACATTCCATATATAAATGGCTTATCCATGATAAAATTATATTTATTATTTTTGATGCAAAGATACGTAAAAAATACAAGGTTCACAACTTTGTGGACCACAAAGTTGTGAACCTTAATTATATTTAACCAATAATATGATTTTTGCCGCTATTTGACTACTATCTGACTATCCCGATAATCTATTGGAGTCATACCCGTGAGCCGCTTGAAATACTTGCAGAAGAAACTGGGATTGGGGAAGTTCATGTCGTAAGCGATTTCTGAGACTTGCTTGTCGGTGTAGCGTAGTTGCACCTTGATGGCATTGACGATAGCTTCGTCAATCCAGTATTTGGCCGTCTTGCCGCTCACGTTGCTCACAATGGTGCTCATATAACGTGGGGTTACACATAGGTGGGAGGCATAGAAGTCGAGGGAGTGCTGGGTTGAGGCATACTGGCTCACAAGACGTATGAATTCAGAGAAAAGCTGCTGTTCGCGAGTTCTTGCTCCTATCTGCGATGAGTCGCTTTCCTCCCAAAGGTAGCTGATATGCATTATCAGCGCACCTACAAGTTGGATGACCACTGGCGTAGAGGACATTTCCTGTTTAAGTGCATTATATATTATAAGGTGTAAGTTGTCGATAAAGTCCGTTTCTTCATTCGACAAAGGAAGTGTGAAGTCCTGAAGATGGCCGTTGAATGCCTTGGGCAAACTGTTGCCTACCGAAAGGCGCAGCATCTCGTCGGATAGGCTTAGGACAAAACCCTGTATGTCATCGGATACGTGCATAATCTCCGTGACAACATATCTACCTATAAATATCAGTGTGTCGGCCTCTATCCTTTGTTCGAGCATGTTCACCCTCACATACACATATCCTTTCCGCAAGACAAGTATTCTCAGCTCATTCATCATAAATGGCTGCGAAAGGAAATGGCGGGCAAGGTTGTTTGTCCATATCCTTGCCATGGCAAGGTTATGGCTTACGTATGACTTCCCGCGATTCTCGTCAAGTTGACTTGCAAGGTTGCCGAGATACGACAGTGACAGTGTCTTCAAATTTTCCTTTATCATAGCTGAATGTTCTTTTTGTATGTAATTCGAGGACAAAGATAATCAATTTTGGCGAATAATTAGCATTTTCTACTCATTATAATACAAAAAGGACATTATTCGTTTTATATGGATAGCGATAGTCTCGGAAAAATGAACTACTTTTGCAGCAGAATTAGAAAAACAATGATTATGAGAAGATTATTACTATCACTTATGCTCTTGCCTCAGATGCTTTTAGGGCAGACTTTGGAGGAATGCTGGCGGGCGGCAGAGAGCAACTATCCGCTCATACGGCAGTATGGACTGATAGAGAAAACCACCGGTCTGACCGTGGCGAACATCCAAAAGGGATGGTTGCCGCAGGTGTCTGCATCGGCACAAGCCACATGGCAGAGCGACGTGACGGCATTCCCCAATGAATTCCAGAAGCTCTATCAGCAGATGGGCATCTCGATGGAGGGTCTCAAAAAAGACCAGTATCGCATTGGCATCGATGTGCAACAGACAATATATGACGGCGGCAGCATCAGGAGTCAGAAGGATATTGCCCGTCGCCAGGGCGAACTGCAGAGTTTGCAGAACGAGGTTAATATATATAATGTGCGCAAAAGGGTCAATGAGATGTATTTCTCGTTACTGCTAATAGACGAGCAAATCCGCTTTAATGAAGATCTGCAGAAAGTGCTGGAAGGCAACGAGAAAAAACTTGCCGCAATGCTCAAGGGCGGCACTGCCTCCGAGAGCGACTGGCAGAACGTGAAGGCGGAACGATTGAACGTTGTACAGAAGATGACAAGTCTGAAATCCCAACGCACGGCCCTCTTGAGAATGTTGTCCACGTTCTGCGGGATAGATGTCAATAGTCCCATTAAGCCGGATATTCCGGCTTATCCGAAAAATTCAGATTATCCGGAAATTCCGCAAAATCCTAATAATCTCCGCCCCGAACTAAAGCTCATTGATGCCCAGTTGCGCCTTGCCGACAGTCAGGCGAAGGCTCTCGACGCTGCCATGATGCCACGATTAGGTGTATTTGCCCAGGGCTATTATGGTTATCCTGGATATAATATGTTCGAAGATATGGTGAGTCGCAAGTTCTCGTGGAATGGTATGATTGGTGCGAAACTGACGTGGAATATCGGAGCACTCTATACCCGCAAGAACGACAAGGCGAAGATACAACTCCAGCGCGAGACAGTAGATGTAAGTCGCGAGCACTTCCTCTTCGACAATAATATGGAGCAGATTCAGCAGAAGGAGAACATCTTGCGCTATCGCCAAATAATGTCTGATGATGAGGAGATTATATCCCTGCGCTCGTCGATTCGCAAGGCGGCTGAGTCGAAGCTATCACATGGCATCATTGATGTCAATGACCTTGTGAGGGAGATAAACAACGAGAATACAGCACGTGTACAGCATACCATCCACGAGATAGAAATGCTGAAAGAGATATATGACTTGAAGTTTACAACAAATCAGGAATAATTTAGAATTTACAATTTAGAATTGGCTGACATGAAGAAAATAATAATATTGGCAGGTGCGGCAATGATATTGCATGCCTGCGGAAACAAAGAGAATGAATATGATGCCACTGGCGTGTTTGAATCCACGGAGACTACGGTTTATGCCGAGCAGTCGGGTGCCCTCATGGCATTTAATGTCGAGGAGGGAGACGTAATCAATAATGGAAAGGAAGTGGGACTTATCGACACCACCCAACTATGGTTGAAGATACAACAGGCAGGAGCGACCAAGAGTGTATATCAGAGTCAGAAGCCGGAGTTGGAAAAGCAGATTGCCGCCACTCGTCAGCAATTAGTCAAAGCCAAGCAAGACCAACAGCGATACAAGGAACTGGTGGCTGACGGTGCCGCTCCGAGTAAGATGCTCGATGATGCCAACAGTCAGGTGGAGGTGCTGCAGCGTCAACTCGACGCACAGATTTCGTCGCTGACGGTGAGTACCAATGCTCTCGACAAACAGATGGCAGCCACTGATGTTCAGACTGATCAGTTGCGCGACCAACTTCGCAAGTGCCATATCCTTGCCCCCACAAAGGGCATGGTGCTTGAGAAATATGTGGAGCGTGGAGAGTTTGTCTCCACAGGCAAACCGCTATTCAAGATTGCCGATACTGAGAACATGTATCTCCGTGCATACGTCACCTCCACACAGTTGAAGGACATCAAGATGGGACAGAAAGCCACCGTTTTTGCCGACTATGGCAATGGTGAGAAGAAGGAATATCAAGGCAAGGTGACGTGGATATCTACTCGTTCTGAGTTCACGCCAAAGACCATCCTCACCGATGATGAGCGTGCCGATCTTGTTTATGCCATTAAGGTGGCGATAAAGGGGGATGGATATGTGAAGATTGGAATGTATGGGGAGGTGAGGTTCGCGGAGCGAAATTAAAATATTAAAATATTAAAGAATTAAAGTTTTATATGATAGTTGTTGAGAATATCTGTAAGACCTTCGGAAAGGTGCAGGCTTTGAGCGATGTCAGTCTTGACGTTGGCAAGGGCGAGCTGTTCGGACTTATCGGTCCGGATGGGGCGGGTAAGACCACTCTGTTTCGCATACTATGCACTCTCCTTCTTCCCGACTCTGGCACAGCGTTGGTGGATGGCTTCGACGTGGTGAGGCAGATGAAGGAGATACGCCGACGAGTGGGATATGTGCCAGGGCGATTCTCACTCTATCAAGACCTTACCGTGGAGGAGAACCTAAAGTTCTTCGCCACTCTCTTCGGTACTACCGTTGATGAGGGTTATGATAGCATCAAGGCTATATATAGTCAGATTGAGCGATTTCGTAATCGCAAGGCTGGGGCATTGTCGGGCGGTATGAAGCAGAAGTTGGCGTTGTCATGCGCCTTGGTACACCAACCCTCGGTGCTTTTCCTCGACGAACCCACAACGGGTGTTGACCCCGTGAGCCGCAAGGAGTTTTGGGATATGCTCTCCATGCTCAAGGAGCGTGGTATCACTATCGTTGCCTCCACTCCCTATCTTGACGAGGTAAGAAGGTGCGAGCGTGTGGCATTTCTCAACGAGGGTAGGGTGCAGGGTATTGACACGCCCGAGGTCATTCTTGACCGCTTTGGCGACATATTCAATCCCCCTGCAATTGAGCGCAAGTCGGCAAGCGACGTGACGAATGAAGAGAATGTCATCGAGGTGGAGCATCTCGTCAAGGCCTTCGGTGAGTTCCGTGCAGTGAACGACATATCGTTTACGGTGAAAAAAGGGGAGATATTCGGTTTCCTCGGAGCCAACGGAGCGGGCAAGACAACAGCCATGCATATCCTCACAGGACTCAACCAACCCACAAGTGGCAAGGGAAAGGTGGCGGGATATGATGTCAGCACTGAATATGAGGACATTAAGAAGCATATAGGTTATATGAGTCAGAAGTTCTCTCTGTATGAAGACCTGACCGTGGCTGAGAATATACGCTTGTTTGGCGGAATATATGGTATGCCAGCAAAGGATATTACCCGAAAAACCGACTTGCTCTTAGAGCAGTTAGAGTTTGCCGACCATCGCAACGACCTTGTTGGCTCTCTGCCTCTCGGTTGGAAACAGAAACTCGCCTTCTCGGTTGCCATCTTCCACGAACCGAAGATTGTCTTTCTCGACGAACCGACTGGAGGTGTTGATCCAGCCACGCGCCGACAGTTCTGGCAACTCATATATGATGCCGCTCACCGTGGCATAACCGTCTTCGTCACCACCCATTATATGGATGAGGCTGAATACTGCGACCGCATCAGTATCATGGTGGATGGCAAGATAAGTGCCATGGGTACGCCTGAGGAACTAAAGCGAAGGTTCGGTCTGTCGGATATGGATCATGTGTTTAGGTATTTGGCAAGGAGAATAAAGTAGTTATAAAGGGGAGTTATATTAAGGAGTTATAATGGGGAGTTAAAAGGCCATTACTCTCTGAGTAGAGACATTTGGCTCATCATAACTTCCCCTCATAACTTCCCAATAACTTCCCCTCATAACTCCAAAAAAAGAATAATATGAATAATTTTATATCATTTGTAAGAAAAGAAGCTTGGCATATCTTGCGCGACAAGCGTACGATGCTCATACTCTTCGGTATGCCGGTGGTGTTGATGCTGCTCTTCGGCTTTGCCATCACTACCGACGTGGAGAACGTGCGCACCATCGTTGTCACCTCGCAGATGGATACGCAGACACAGAGTGCAGTGGAGCGACTCTCGCAATCGGAATATTTCACCATAACCCAAACAGTTGCGACACCTCGTGATGCCGAACTGCTCATACGCAATCAGAAGGCGGACATGGCAGTGGTGTTCGCACCCGACTTAGCCTCTAAACACTCTGGCATACAGTTTGTTGTGGATGGTGCCGACCCGAATATGGCGCAGCAATGGACTAACTATGCCTCGAACGTAATAGTCAATTCATCGGGAGGCATAGTCAATGCCAAGCTGCTATATAACCCCCAGATGCGCTCAGCCTACAACTTTGTTCCGGCTATTCTTGGTATGCTACTTATGCTCGTATGCGCCATGATGACATCCATATCTATTGTGCGCGAGAAAGAGCGTGGCACGATGGAGGTTCTGCTCGTGTCGCCTGTGCGTCCGCTTATGATAATAATGGCCAAGGTGGTGCCATATCTCGTACTTGCCTTCGCCATTCTCACCACCATCCTGCTCATGGCGCGCTATGTGCTCGATGTACCGTTGGCGGGAAGTGTTGTATGGATATATATAGTCTCCACCATATATATCATCCTCGCCCTCTCGCTTGGATTGCTCATCTCCAACATCGCCACCACCCAACTTATGGCCCTGTTGCTCTCTGCTATGGTGCTGCTTGTTCCGATAGTGATGCTCTCGGGCATGATTTTCCCCGTGGAGTCGATGCCGGAGATATTGCAGTGGATTGCCGCCGTTGTGCCTCCGCGGTATTACATACAAGCCATGCGCAAACTCATGATAATGGGTGTGGATATCAGCAATGTCGTCCGTGAGATTGTCATTCTCTCGGCGATGGCATTATTTATTCTGATTGTGGCACTCGCTAAATTCAAGAAAAGGTTATGCTGAAATATTTAATTCAAAAGGAATTCCTGCAGATACGCCGCAATGCGTTTCTGCCTCGTCTCATCATCATCTTCCCGATAATGATGATGTGCGTCATGCCGTGGGTGATGAACCAGGAGGTGAAGAACATACGTGTAGATGTGGTGGATAACGACCGTTCCACCCTCTCTCGCCAACTCGTGCAGAGCATTGAGGCAAGCAACTATTTCATCTTCAACGGGCAGAAACCTACATACGATGCCGCCCTCAAGGACATCGAGAAGATGGATGCCGACGTGGTGATGGTGATACCGCAACATTTCAGTCGAGAGTTAATTCAGAAGCGCAATCCTCAGGTGCTTATTGCAGCCAATGCCGTCAATGGCACAAAAGGTTCGATGGGTAGTGCCTATCTCTCGCAGATTGTCACCATGAAGGTCAATCCCTCCGTGGCGGCAATGCAGTCGAAGATTTCCACCTTATTCTTATATAATAAGCATCTGAATTACAAGGTGTTTATGATTCCAGCCCTCTTTGCCATGGTGATGATGCTGATGTGCGGATTCCTGCCCACTCTCAACATCGTGGGCGAAAAGGAGGCTGGCACCATCGAACAGATAAACGTAACCCCAGTGCCGAAGTGGGCGTTTATCCTTGCCAAACTCATTCCTTATTGGTTGATAGCCTTGTTTATCGTCGTTGTATGTCTTGTACTGTCGTGGTTGATATATGACATCACCTGTCAGGGTCCCCTATGGATTGTCTTTGCCTTGGCAATGCTGTTGGCACTCTTCTGGAGCAGTTTCGGGCTCATCATCTCCAATTATAGCGACACCATGCAGCAGGCCATCTTCGTGATGTGGTTCTTTGTGGTGTACATGCTCTTGCTCAGCGGCTTGTTCACTCCCACGCGTTCCATGCCTGACATGGCATACCTCACCACCTATGTCAATCCAATGCACTATTTCGTCGAGGCCATCCGCACCGTATTCGTGCGTGGAGGCTCTTTACATAGTGTTGCCCACCAGCTCTTGGCTCTCCTCTGCATAGCCTCTGTCATGGGCATGTGGGCTATCATGAGCTACAGGAAGAACCATTAGCCTACTCGTTGTCGGCCGTTGGGCTCACTCTAAATACTATGCGGAACGACCCTTCGTTATAGCTTGTACTGGTGATGCGGAATGAGCCGATTGCCCCAGTGGATTCCACATGCTGACCGATGCACGGACAGACATCATATTCTCCAATTCTCACGAGGCGCAGTGTTTCGCTTGCGTCCTCAGGCAGTTTGTCGAGTTTTACTCCTTCTGGGATATTGTCGCGTGTGACAAACTCGTATGTCACGGGCAGGTTGGCAGAAATCAACTCATTTATAGTCCTCTCAATATCCGCTATCTGTTCTGCCGACGGACATTTGGGCAAATCGAAGTTGATCTTGCTCTTTTTTCTCTCTATGTGGGCATTCTTCGACCTCTCGCATCCGAACATCCTAACCATAGTCTGGTTGAGCAGATGTTCGGCGGTATGTGACGGATGATGCTCACTCTTGTTGTGTTCATTCAATACTGGTTGTTCCATTATTATATTTTTCTATACAATTTACACTTTTCCATCATTTTTGACCCTGCAAAAATACACTTTTCCTATAAAATAAGCAAGCAAAACTATACTTTTCCTACAAAGTTATTGTTTTTTAACCATTTTATCCTACGGTCTCAATAGTACAAAATGTAGCTATCCGCAAGTTTTTCTAAAGAAATGTTGGTGATTTGAAGAATTTGTTGTACCTTCGCACTAAATATCAGAAACAATGGATAAGAAGGAAACAGAAAACAACAAAAGAAAGGCATTCTGGCAGTTGCATATCAGTGTGATGTTGGCAGGATTTACGGGATTGTTCGGTAAACTGATAACGCTCAACGAGGTAGATATTGTGTGGTATCGCATGCTGTTCACATCGTTGATACTCGTGGTGTTCACTGGTTTGCCACGCGTGGGATGGAAGAAGTTCCTGCAGATATCGGGATGCGGAGCACTGTTGGGGCTTCACTGGATGCTGTTCTACAGTTCTATCAAGGCGAGCAACGTGTCGATAGGTGTGGTATGCTTTGCCCTCGTGGGCTTCTTCACCGCCATCTTCGAACCGATAGTGTTTCGCCGCAAGGTGTCGTGGGCGGAACTGCTCCTGTCGCTCATCACGGTGGCTGGACTGCTGTGCATCTTCTCCTTCGACGCTCGCTATCGCTATGGTATAGCCATCGGTGTGGTGTCGTCGGCAGTGTGCGCCCTGTATGCCATATTTAATAAGAAGGTGAGCGTGGGAGTAAGGTCGCGCACAATGCTGATGTATCAGATGAGTGGCGGAATTGTGGGCGTGAGCCTCATCATACCGCTTTATCTGATGGTGTTCCCCTCGCAACAACCCGTAGTGGTGATTCCCGAGGGCAGCAACCTCTGGTGGATGCTTTGCCATGCCCTGTTCTGCACCATAGGCATGTATCTGCTGCAGATTCAGGCACTCAAGCAGTTGTCGGCGTTCACCGTCAATCTCACCTACAACCTTGAGCCATGCTACACCATCCTCCTCGCATTCCTCTTCTTCGGAGAGGCACGCGAGCTCAACCTCTCATTCTACGTCGGCATATCACTCGTAATACTGAGTGTGTTGCTACAGACGCGAAGGACTGGAACACATTAAGATAGATACAAACAAGGGCGATGAATAGTTTCATCGCCCCTTTTTGATATAGAAGATTGTATTATTTCTGCAGATACAAACCATTGATGTCCTTTAGGAAGAGAGTGTGCTTGTCTTTGTAGAACTTGACGAAGTCGCTGACAGTCTTCTGTCCGGGATAGGGCATATAGAAATGCCCTGGCTTGTCGTGGGCGTTGCGCCACAGGAGGACGTAGGCGATGGGATATTTGTTGAGCACAGGCATAAGCACCTCTGTCCACCAGTTTTCCATTCCCAAGCTCTCCATACCAGTCTCGCTCAACACAGGCACTACGTTGTGCTGCTTGGCAATCTCGCAGATAGTCTTAAGACCGATGTCGAGACCGTTGCGGTAGTTGTTGATGGCAGTGGTGTCCTCGGGATTGTTGGTGCAATATGTGTCGAAACCTATCATATCCACAAGCTCGTCGCCAGGCCAACGCTCAAGATATTTCTCGGCATCGCCGGCAAACTCAGTGCCGGGAGAATAAGCATAGAGCACATTGGTGACACCTTTTTCCTTCAGTCTGTCCTCAGTGAGTTTCCACAAAGCCTTATACTGCTCGGTGGTACAGAGATTCTGTCCCCACCAGAACCAGCTGCCTGTGTGCTCATGCCACGGGCGGAAGAGTACAGGCACCTTCACACCTTTTTCCGTTTGCAGCGAATTGAGGAATGAGGCGAGAGTGTCGAGCCAACCGAGGAATTTCTCGTGGCACTGTCCACCTTCGAGCACCGAAGCCACGGTCTGCTTCTCCTGGTCGGTGAGCGAGTCGGGCTTAACCCATGCCGAACCACCAGTGAGAGGGTTGTCGAGATGCCAACTGAGAGAAACCATTCCGCCTCTGTTATATTGCTTAATAATCTCCTGCTTCATTCTGTCGAATGGCACCCCGTCGAGATTCACAGAGTCTCCAAGTTCGAGATGTCCCAAGTCGAAGCCAAAAACAGCGGGATAGTCGTTGCATACGCTCTTCACGTCAGAGCGGTCGTTGTCTCCCACCCATCCTACGCCATACACTGTGGCATCCTGATGACCTACGAGATAACCGTTTTCCGAAATGTTCTTTAGATTAGCCAAGAGATTCTCCGTGCGCTGTGTGCGTCCGCTCTCAGCCAAAGGGTCGTCAACAGTCTTTGAGCTGTTGCACGAGATAATGGCAGCAGCCATCGCCAATGATAGAATAATCTTTTTCATACTTGTTTTTATTTATATTATTATTAATAAGGTGGTGCAAAGATAAGACAAAAAATTGAATTGTCCAAGGAAATGTCACAATAGTGTCAGCATTAGATAAAATAGTATTGGTTAAGTGGCGAAAGTACACTTTTAATTTTGCAAGAAAATATGTTAAAACATTCATAATTAGCACCATTTGCTTTAAAAGTATCGAAATAGGGCAAAAAAGTATCATTGTATTTCAAATTTTATGCGTACCTTTGCAACCGAATAACATAACAAGAATTATACACTAATAAAAATTTAAAAGCTTATGAAAAAATTATTTACTATTGTAGCTGCAGCGCTCTGCGCTTTGACAGTTAGTGCCAAGGAAACTGTTCCTGGATTCACACCTGGTACATTAACATTCGGTGGTTGGGGATGGAATACCATTACCACTCTTGGTCAGGGTAAAGTAATCAACAATGGCGATGGCACAGCAGATGACTCTGGCGTAACTTATTTTGATGCTTCTGAGCATGAATATGTGGTTTTTGAGTACAGTGCTGCCACTTGCGCCAAGATGAAGGCTATCGTACAGTATAACTGCAAGGGTACAGCTGGAAAATATGGTCCTGATTTCAATGAAGGTTCTCAGGAGTTTGTATTGAATGTTAATGGAGGTATTATGGCTATTGAACTAAATGGCGACTACTGTGACAAGGTGTTCTCAATCGCTATGCAGGACCCCGGTACTCCAGGTACTGTTGATGTCACCGATGTTTATTTCGCAACAGAAGAAGAGTATCTCGCAGCTAAGGCTGAGGCCGACAAGATTGAGAAGGTATTAGTTCTCGATGGTGAAGGTGGAACACATACCCTGGCAGCAGGTGACTGGGGATGGGATAGCAAGTGGCTTGATGCTACTGATATCTCAGCTTTCAACACTGCCGTAATCGAGGTTGAGTCTGTCACTGGTTTTGGAAAAATCAATTTCGAAGCCTTCGAGATAGAACTGCCTGCATCGGAAACAGCTTATATTGCAACCTATGATATCTCATCAATATCTTCTATTAAACAGTATGCTTATCAAAATCTGTATAAGTCAAACCCAGAAGACGAGACTATATCAGTTCCAGATGGCGAAACTGTTATCAAAGTTAAGAAGGTATATCTGACTTCTAAGACCAAGCAGGAAGTTGATGACGAGATTGCCACTGGCATCAGCAACATGATTGCCGCTCCTGCAGCTCAGAGCAATGTTCGCTACAACCTCCTTGGTGTTAAGAACGGCAATGGTATTTACATCATGAACGGCAAGAAGTACATGAAGTAATATATAATAAGGTATTATAAAAAATAATAGGGTGGAATCGTATGGTTCCACCCTTTTTTATATATAGAAAAAGTATCGGTTAAGTGGCGAATATACACTTTTAAATTTGCTATAAAAAACGGTATTCTTTGTGTATAAAGCATTAAATTGCGTGTATAGTATCAAAAATAAGCAAGATAATATCATTGTATATGAATATTTTTGCGTACCTTTGCACCGAAAATAACTAAGTAAAAACCAAAATTTAAATTATGAGAAAAATTGCATTGCTATTCTTAGCACTCATAACCAGCATGACACTCATGGCGCAGACAACGCTCAAGGGTAAGGTGCTCGATGCCACGCTCGGTGAACCACTCATCGGCGCGACCATCATGGTGAA
The DNA here is from genome assembly GCA_945830345.1 of uncultured Prevotella sp. GTDB lineage: Bacteria > Bacteroidota > Bacteroidia > Bacteroidales > Bacteroidaceae > Prevotella. Next base: position 9,693 of record CALZYS010000017.1, on the reverse strand, counting down.
GGGCACTTCCGTGGGATGTGTCGCCGACTTCGACGGCAACTTCACCCTGAACGTGCCTAAGGGCAAGACGCAGATTGTTGTGTCAAGCGTTGGTTATCAAAGCCAGACCATCAACGTGTCTGGACGTAGCAACATCACAGTCAAGCTGAAGGAAGACTCCAAGATGATGGACGAGGTGGTTGTTGTAGGTTATGGACAGATGAAGAAGAGCGACCTCTCGGGTGCTCTCTCACAACTCAAGGGAGAGGACATGATGAAGGGTGGTTCGATTGACATCGCTCATGGTATGCAAGGAAAGATTGCCGGTGTGAACATCCAACAGAGCGACGGCGCACCCGGTGGCGGTATAAGTATCGTTGTGCGTGGTACCAACTCATTCTCAACCAGTTCGCAACCTCTTTTCATTGTCGATGGAGTGCCATTCGAGTCAGGAAGCACACCCTCGAACGGTGCCACCACCAATGAGCAGCAGTCCAACCCGCTGAGCTTCATCAACCCTCACGACATCGAGTCGATTGAGGTGCTGAAGGATGCCTCTGCAACAGCCATATACGGTTCGCGCGGTGCCAACGGTGTCGTTCTTATCCAGACAAAAAAGGGTAAGGCCGGTAAGCCGAAGGTGGAATTCAACTCCACCTGGGGATGGCAGAACATCTCGAAGAAGATCGACATGCTCGACCCCGTGACTTATGCCACATATATCAACGAACAGAACCTCAACGACCGCTACTACAACGGTTCGAAATCCAACATATTACCCTATCCCGGAACATGGGGCTATCAGTATTACACCGACGGACACCCCAACTACAACACTGGTAAATATACCGGTGCACCGGAGGACTACCGCAACGGCGGATGGTTCTATGACGAATATGGCAATGCCACACAGCTCGCAACAGCCGACTGGCAGGACGAAATCTTCCAGAACGCATTCCAGCAGGACTATAATATTAATGTGAGCGGCGGCGACGACCGTGGCTATTACAGCTTCTCGGGCAACTATGCCGACCAGAAAGGTATCATCAAGAACTCCGGCTACAAGCGTTACGCCCTGCGTGCTAATATCTCGCGCAAGGTGACCGACTGGCTTGAGGTGGGCACCAACCAGAGCTTCACCTCTTCCACCACCGACTTTGCCAACACACTGAGCTTCAACACCGGTGTCGTTCGCTCTGCCCTGCTCTTCCCGCCGACATACGGCCCGAATATGGACACCACCACTGCCGACGACCTCAACTGGCTTGCCGCCAACCCTGGGGCATACGTGCGCAGTGCCATCGACCAACTCAACGGCTCCAACTATTTCAGCAGCTCGTTCGTGCAGGTCAAGTTCCTGAAGAACTTCACCTTCCGCCAAAACCTCGGTCTCGGATACAACGTGCAGGACCGCAAGAGCTACTACGGACGTGAGACACAGGAGGGAAAGACTCCTATCAACGGTAAGGCGAGCGTTGGACACAACACATGGAAGAGCCTCACCGCAGAGTCGATCCTCACATACGACAATACTTTCGCCAAGATTCACCACCTGAACGTGATGGGTGCCTTCACCCTCGAAAGCAGCAACTGGACAAACGACCAGCAGGTGGCTACCAACTTCCCCGACGACCTCACGGGAGCCAACGACCTTGGCCGTGCCCTCGACAAGGCGACACTCTCAGGCGACAAGGGACAGCAGCGACTCGCCTCGTTCCTCGGACGTGTCAACTACACCCTCGCCGACAAGTATATCCTCACTGCCAGCTTCCGCTCCGACGGTAGCTCCAAGTTCACCAACGAGAACAAGTGGGCAACATTCCTCTCGGGAGCACTCGCATGGCGCGCATCAGAGGAGAAGTTCATCAAGGACCTCAATATCTTCAGCAACCTGAAGTTCCGCATCAGCTATGGTGAGACCGGTAACCAGGGTATCGGTTCATATCGCATCAACTCGCAGCTCGACACCGCCAACTTCCCCTTCGGCGGCTCGCTCTCTTCCGGTTCCGCCGACATATCATGGCGCGGTCCTGTTGACCCGAACATCAAGTGGGAGACCACCAAGCAGTGGAACGCAGGTATCGACTTCGGATGGTTTAAGAACCGCTTGACTCTTACCGTGGATTTCTACTGGAAGAAGACCCGCGACCTGCTGCAGGAGGTGATTATCGCTCCAAGCAACGGATTCTCCAACATGCTCACCAATACCGGTAATGTGACCAACAAGGGTCTTGAGATTACCATCGGAGCAACTCCAATTGACAGTAAGGACTGGAAGTGGAACCTCAACGGCAACATCGCATTCAACAAGAACTCCATCGGCGGACTCGAGGGCGACCAGTTTGCACGCACTCTCTGGTATGGTGCCGACAATATCTTCATCCAGCGCAACGGCTGTCCTATCGGTGCCATCTACGGATATGTGGAGGATGGATTCTACGATAATATACAAGAGGTGAGAGCCGACCCGCAATACACCAACGCCAAGGATGCTGTGGCTCTCTCAAAGGTGGGTGAAATAAAGTATCGTGACCTCAACAACGACGGTGCCATCACTGAGGCCGACCGCACTATCATCGGCGACACCAACCCCGACTTCACCTTCGGTCTTACCAACAATATCTCATGGAAGAACCTCTCGCTGAGCTTCCTGCTCCAAGGCTCCGTGGGCAATGACATCTTCAACGGTAACCTCATGGATGTCACCGTGGCCAATATCGGTAATATCCCCACCGAAGTGTATAACAGCCGCTGGACCGCCGACAACTACGAGAATGCGGCATGGCCAAAGGCAACAGCAGGTTATAACCGTACATTCCTGCTCAGCGACCGCTATGTGGAGGATGGTTCGTATCTCAAGCTGAAGAACATCACCCTCAGCTACCGCTTGCCTCGTCCATTCCCCGGACTTGAACAAGTGCTGTTGAGCTTCACTGCCACCAACGTGTTCACCATCAGCAACTACAGCTGGTATGACCCAGAGGTGAATGCTTTCGGTAACGACTCATCTCGCCGTGGTGTGGATATCTATTCTTATCCTTCTTCAAGAACATTCACGTTTGGACTGGGACTTACTTTTTAAATAGGAATGAGGAATTAGGAATGAGGAATTAGGAATTAGAAATTAGAAATTAATTATTTTAATTTTGAATATATTATGAAGATAAACAAGATACTGATTTCGGCTATGCTGATGGGCGGCAGTGCGATGATGACAACATCGTGCAACGACTGGCTGACCACAGACCCCGAAAGTTTCATAGGCCCTGAAAACCTTGGCGACTCCAAAGAGGCTGTTGACCAATGGGTGACAGGCGTGTATAGCAACTGGCTATACGACATGATGTGCTGGGGAGAGTTTCCCCGTGTGCTCGAACTTGACTGCGACTATATCTCCGGTCCCGACTGGCTGTTGGCTCACTTGGGAGCTGGAGATTTCCAGGGTGAGAGTTCGCTCGACAAGATGTGGAAAGGTCCGTATAACCTTATCAACGATGCCAACAAGGCCATTCGCTACATCGAGGCTATGGGCAACGTGTCTGAAGACTATAAGAACAATGCCATCGGCGAGATGGAGTTTCAGAAGGCTTTTGCCTACTTCCTCCTCGTGAGAGCATACGGCCCTGTGCCTTTCAAGGAAACCGACGTGGCTGTAAGCGGTTCATACAACGACCCGCGTATGCCAGTGGCTGAGGTGTATGAGAAGATTATCTCATTGCTTGAGGATGCGGCATCCAAGATGTACAAGATAGATGATGCAAACTATCAGAAGGGACATGTGGCAGCCGGTTCAGCCGCGGGACTTCTCGTCAAGGTGTATTGCACCATGGCATCTGCCGCTATGCCTACCGAGACTCCTGTCACCATCCGCACAGGTGAACCCTACCGCACTGTGTTCGACCAGCTGAGCCAGAAGGATATCCAGGTGTGCAACACTCCCGCTGCCGTCACATTGAAAAAGCAGGCAGTGAGCGGATATGAGAACCTCAACTCTGCCGAGCTTTATGCCAAGGCTGTGGAATGGGGAAAGAAACTTGTGGCTGGAGAGTATGGCAACTATTATTTGAGCGACTATGCCGACCTGTGGAAGGCTTCCAACCGTCAGGCTCCTGAGTTTATGTGGGCTGTGGAGTGTCTCGACGGCGACACCAAGTATCGCAACCAGGTGCATTCCTACTATAGCGGCTATACCACAAGCGCCAGTTCGAACTACCTCACCAGTGGCGGTTGGGTAGGATGCACATACAACTGGTACGCCCTCTTCGACGACACCGACCTGCGCATCCTCGACGGTGTGCGCCACGTGTGGACCTACTACTATCAGGAGGACTACAACGGTGCCTTCTATTATCCACAGGCATGGCGCGCCCGCATCACTGGCTACGACCTCTACGGCAATCCGGTGCCAAACGAGCAGGAACAGAAGTACAAGGATATGGGATATAATTTCCAGTATAACACTTCTTCGGAGTGCCTTGCCTTCACCACCAAGTATGAGGACTGCAAGAACAAGGCATCAGACTATACCGACGCACAATGGCCGTTCCTGAGATATGCCGACGTGCTGCTCTGCCTGTCGGAGGCATACAACGAGACCGACCAGCCCGACGAGGCAATGAAGTACCTCAATCAGGTGCGCCAGCGCAGTAATGCCCGACTGATGGACGCCAACCCCGGCAAGAACTCGCTCCGCAGCTCTATCATAGAGGAGAGAGCCAAAGAGTTGGCTTGCGAGGGTGACCGCCGTTGGGACCTCATACGCTGGGGTATATATCTCGACGCAATGAACGCCATCGGAGGTTTCGACGACTCAGGCATCAACAAGAACCGCACTGAGCGCAACCTTCTCTATCCGATTCCTGCAGACGAAATATCTGCCAACGACGCCATCAAGGAGAACAACCCGGGATGGAACTAATGAAAATTAATTAAATAAGGTATAAATATGAAAGCTATATATTTAAAGAAAACGGGATTGGCACTGATGGCTGTCATGGCTATGGCTTCGTGCAGCGACGTGGTGGATATTCCCTCATACGACCCTTATTCCTGCGACGGCGCTCCTGTCATCGAGGCTATCTACGATGCACAGGACATATCGGAAACACCGCAGGCCATCACTGGCGGTGTGCTCAACCAGATGATAAAGATTAAGGGTAAGAACCTGAGCCATGTGAAGAGTATCTCATTCAACGGGTTGGAGGTGGACGTGCGCCATGCCGTATATGCCGAGCGCGACTTCTGCAACGTGACCATACCAAGGAAGATTCCCGAGGAAGTCACCAACAAGTTGATATACACAACGGAACAAGGTACTGTAACCATGGACTTCCCTGTTAACATCCCCAACCTCAAGCTTGAAGGACTGAAAAACGAGTTTGTGCTGCAGGGCGACAAGGTGCAGGTGATGGGCGACTACTTCGACCTCTACGGATTCTCAAAGGACGAGGAACAGAACACTGCCAAGATAACTATCCACAACGACGCCGCAGGCTACAGTGAGGTTATCCCCACCGACTCCATCACGGAGACATATATGGGTATTCTCATACCGAAGGACGCTCCCGACAACTCACTTATCACATTCGAGTGGGAAGGCATGGACGGACGCAAGACAAAGACCATACCCTACAGAATGAGCGACCAGCTGATGTATGGCAACTTCGATGGCGACTTCGGATGGTGGAACGATTGGTTCAAGGCACAGCTCACATGGGGTGGCAACATCGGCGACCCGAAATGCCTTGGCTATCAGTATATCAGACTTCAGAAGAACCAGGACCTCTCGTCGTCGATTATCGGTTCGTGGAGCTGGAACTCAACAGGTTTCGGTTGCAACTGGCGCTGGCTTGACGCATCGGCACATCCTGAGAAATACGTGCTGAAGTTTGAGGTGTGCACCGCATCCTCAAAGCCCTTCTACAACTATGGCGACAATGGTAAGGCGGGAAGCCGCAACGGTGGATATATGCTGACACTCAATGGCGGAACACGCAACCAGTGGGATCCCGTGAGCGACGGACTAAACAACACATACGGTGAATGGCAGACTATCTCGCTGCCTCTCGTTGACTGTCTCGGAGGTTCGGTATTGCCCACAGAACCCGACCAATGGGTGAGCCTCGAGTTTGTATGCCAGCCCAACTCCGACGACGACTGGCAGATAGACCACAGCTTCGGACAGTTCCGCATCGAACCAGCAGAATATTAATCTGATAATATAAAAAAATTATGAAGAAAATATTTTTTAGCATAATGGCTCTTGCCATAACAGGTATGGCAATGTCGTGCTCCGATCCGGAAAACAGCGACAACAACGCCAACTACCAGCCCGACCGCGGTCAGGGTGTCGCTCCAGTTGTGGTGAGCGTCACCCCACAGGACGGTGCCACAGACCTCGACACCATCAAGGTGATAACCATCGAATATGACAAACCCATTTACCACACGCCTCATGCCAGCATCAAGATCAATGATGCATATGTGGCTGACTCGGCAGTGACGGTGGAGGGCAACAAACTCATCTTCACCTACGACACCAAGGGTAACACCACATATAAGGTGACAGTAATGAAACCCACGGTGAGAGACGAAGGCTATAACTTCGCCTCCGACTTCTCATTCTCGTTCTCCACGGCTCCTGTCAATACATTCGACATCAATCGATTTGACATTGCCGATATGCCTGTGAATCCCGATGCAACCGAGGGAACTGTGAAGCTATATCAGTTCCTCAAGTCACAGTTTGGCAAAACCGTGCTCTCGGGTACAGTATCTTCCAACGAAGACAGAGGTTGGGGCACATCCACAGCCGAGGATATCTTCAACCGCACAGGCAGATATCCTGCCATTGCCTGCTTCGACTATCTCTTCCTACATTGGAGCAAGCCATTAGGCAATGCCGACTGGATTGACTATACCGACACCACACCAATAGAGAATTGGGCAAAAGGCAATGGTATAGTGTCGATAATGTGGCACTGGAACATGCCTGAATCAGAAGCTGACATCAACGATCCCAACAAATACCACTTCTATGTGAGCGAGGAAGGTAAGACTTACACTCCGTTCTCATGCAAGAATGCTGTGCGTAGCGGAAAATGGGAGAACACTCTCGCTCTGAAGCATCTCGATGTTGTGGCCGACTATCTGCTCGACCTTCAGTCGAAGGGTATATCTGTATTGTGGCGTCCGCTGCACGAGGCTGCCGGAAATCGCTATCAGTATGAAGGCGGAACGGCATGGTTCTGGTGGGGCAACGACGGTGCAGCACAGTATAAGAAACTCTGGAAGCTGATGTTCGACACATTCAAGGCAAAGGGCGTGAACAACCTCATCTGGGTGTGGACATCCGACGGCAAGGACAAGGATTATTATCCTGGCGATGAGTATGTGGATATCATCGGTCGCGACTACTATGAGAATGATGCATCAAAGTATCATTTCTCTCTCATTAGCGACTTCGATGCTCTCTACAACCTCACTGACGGCAAGAAGATTATTACGCTCAGCGAATGTGGTGCCGTCCCTGAGATTGGCAACATGATGCAAGGAGGTGATATGTGGAGCTGGTTTATGCCGTGGAATGGCGACTTTATGAATGCACCATACAACGATGACGTGTTCTTTAATGCACAAATGAACTCAAAATATGTCATAACAAGAGATGAATTACCATCTTGGGAATAAGTGATAATTCGTTTTATATACATCGGAGGGTAGTATCAATACTATCCTCCGTTTTGCTTTCTTTGCACATTAAAGGTGTAAATGTGACAATTAATTGTAATTCAATAGGTTTACTATTATAATAACTCGATATTATATCTTTTTTCGATAAATATTTCAATAATAACTGGCTAAAAAAAGCACGAAACTATAGTATTTTAACGTATTTTTTAACAAAACTACATAATAGTGCATTATTTTGATAAAATAGTATCATTGTGTTTCGATAATTTGTCGTACCTTTGCAGCGTCGAAATAAACAACACGCCAAGTGTAACGACAAATAAAGACAAAAGATACAGATGTAACAGGTTTTTAATTAAATATTCAATTAGGTTTATAGTTAGTAGTTAGGTTTGTAGTTAGAGGAGTGGAAGCGTCCACCTACCTCTAACTACTAAAACGAAAACTCAGAGCCTGCTGGATTTAGAATGACAAGCCTGAATAAAAAAAGAAAGAAACTCTAATAACTGCAATATAATATATATAATAAGGTATGAAAAGAATACTTAGAGCATCTATTGCGTTTGCAATCCTTATGATGTGCCAGGTGGTAAGTGTTTCTGCCCAGATAAGGGGCAACAATATCGTCGTGTCGATAGCTCCCGACCACAGTGACTGGAACTATAAGGTGGGCGAAACGGCAAACTTCACCGTCAGAATACTACGCTCCAACACTCCCATAGAGAATGTTGAGGTGGAGTATGAACAAGGTCCGGAGATGTATCCCGTGGGTGGAACAAAGAAAGCCACACTGAAGAACGGCGAGATGAAACTTTCGGGCAAGATGAACAAGCCGGGGTTCTATCGCGTGAACGTTAAGACAAACATTGGCGGCAAGGAATACCGCAACACTTGTGCCGCAGCCTTCTCTCCCGAGAAGATTCAGGCTAATGCCGAATGTCCTGCCGACTTCGACGAGTTTTGGTCAAATGCCATTGCCGAAGCCCGCAAGGTGGATCTCGACCCTCATTGCGAACTGCTGCCGGAGCGTTGCACCAAGGATGTCAATGTGTATGAGGTGAGCTTCAACAACAATGCATGGGGAAGCAAGATCTATGGTATTCTCTGCATACCTGTGAAGCCTGGAAAATATCCCGCACTGTTGAGAGTGCCTGGAGCCGGTTGCCGACCCTATGGTGGTGACGTGTGGATGGCTTCGCAAGGAGTAATCACATTGGAAATAGGTGTTCATGGCATACCCGTGACAATGAAGCAGGATGTGTATGACCGCCTGCATAATGGTGCTCTCAACGGATATTGGGAGGCTAATCTCGACAATCGCGACAAGATGCCATACAAGCGTATCTTCACTGGTGCCATTCGCTCTATCGACTATATAGCATCTCTGCCCGAATGGGACGGCAAGAATCTTGGCGTCACTGGTAGCAGTCAGGGCGGTATGCTGTCCCTCGTATGCGCCGGTCTCGACAGCCGAGTGACATGCTATGGTGCTGTGCATGCCGCCATGTGCGACCATACTGCTTCGCTCAAGGGCATTGCCTGCGGATGGCCACATTATTTCTATTATGAGAAGAAGCACGACCCAGTGAAGGTGAAGAACTCTGGATATTTCGACGGAATCAATTTCGCCAAGCGCATCAAGTGTAAGGGTTGGTTCTCATTCGGATATAACGATGAGGTGGTTCCCCCGACATCCGCATGGGCTACATACAACACCGTGACCGCCCCGAAAGAGATGAGCCTTTATCAACAGACAGCCCACTTCTGGTATCAGGAGCAGTGGGACGAATGGGTGGCATGGCTCTTGAAAGAATTAAAGAATTAAAAAATTAAAGAATTAAAAAATATACATTAACCATCATGAGTGATTTTAATGAAAGAGTGGCAGCTCTGCGCAAGGCGCACGAAGAACTGCTGAGCAAGCCAAACAAGCCATCGGCTAAGTATAACGGTATTTACGAGAAGTATGAGAACCCTATCCTCACAGCGGCTCACACACCGCTTGAGTGGAGATATGACTTC
>CALZYS010000016.1 GCA_945830345.1 uncultured Prevotella sp. | reverse complement strand
GACTGCGACGGGCTATCTCCATGGCGGCATCATCGTCGATGGGCACCTTGAGTATACTCGCCGAGCGCTTGAGGATGCGCTTGAGCGTCTCGGGGTCGTAGTATTCGAGGTGGAGATTGATGCCGAAGCGGGCGCGCAACGGGGCTGTGAGCAGACCGCTGCGGGTGGTGGCGCCAACGAGGGTGAAGGGGTTGAGGTCGATCTGAATCGAGCGTGCCGAGGGACCCTTGTCGATCATGATGTCGATGCGATAGTCCTCCATGGCCGAATACAGATATTCCTCCACCACGGGCGACAGGCGGTGAATCTCGTCGATGAAGAGCACGTCGTTCTTTTCGAGCGAGGTGAGTATGCCGGCGAGGTCGCCCGGTTTGTCGAGCACTGGTCCGCTGGTGATCTTGAATCCCACGCCGAGTTCGTTGGCGATGATATTGCTGAGGGTGGTCTTTCCCAGTCCGGGAGGACCGTGGAGCAGTGTGTGGTCGAGCGGTTCGCCGCGGTATTTTGCAGCCTCTACGAACACCTGCAGGTTTTCCACCACCTTGCTCTGTCCGCTGAAGTCGTTGAATTTCAGCGGGCGCAGGGCGTTTTCAAAGTCCTTTTCGGCAGAATTGTAATTCTGCTCTTCTCTTATGTCAAAATCGTCTGTCATTCTGTTGTTTTATGAAAATATTGTTGTCTTACGTGTTCGAGGATGGAGAGGAGCTCGTCGGCGGTGTTGGCGCGGAGCATGGCTATGCGCGTCTGACGGAAATCGGGGATGCCCTTGAAGATGGGCGAGGCGGCGAGATGGCGGCGGGTGTGGAGGATGCCGCGGTATTCGTCGATGCGGGCGATGTTGATGCGGAGCTGCTCCTCGAGGATGTCGAGCTTGGCATCGAGGGAGAGGGGAGGCTCGGCGTCTTTTATCTCCTTGAAGATCCAGGGGCGGCCGAAGGTGGCGCGGCCTATCATGACGGCATCCACACCATAGCGCTCGAAGGCGAGGCGGGCTTGCTCGGGGGTGGTGATGTCGCCATTGCCGATGATGGGGATGTGGATGCGGGGATTGCGCTTCACCTCGCCGATGAGGGTCCAGTCGGCTTCGCCGGTGTACATCTGTGCACGGGTGCGGCCGTGGATGGTGAGGGCTGCTATGCCGCAGTCTTGCAGTTGCTCGGCAAGGTCGGTGATGACGAGCTGCTCGGAGTTCCAGCCGAGTCGGGTTTTCACTGTGACGGGGGTTTTTACTGCCTTCACCACCTCGCGCGTGATGTCGAGCATGAGGGGGATGTTTTGTAGCATACCGGCACCGGCACCCTTGCCTGCCACCTTCTTCACCGGGCAACCGAAGTTGAGGTCGATGACATCGGGATGCACCTGCTCCACTATCTTGGCAGCCTCGACCATGGCGGGTACGTCGCGCCCGTAGATCTGTATGCCCACGGGGCGCTCCTCGTCGCAGATGGTGAGCTTGTTGACGGTGGCCTTCACCGAGCGTACCAGTGCCTCGGCACTGACAAACTCGGTATATACCATTGCCGCTCCGAATCGCTTGCACAGCATCCGAAAACCTATATCCGTCACGTCCTCCATCGGGGCGAGAAACAACGGCTTATCTCCAAATTCTATATTTCCAATCTTCATAGTTCCGTTATTTTAATTAGGAATTAGGAATTAGGAATTAGGAATTGGCATTCCATTCCTCATTCCTAATTCCTCATTCCTCATTCCTCATTCCTCATTCCTCATTCCTCATTCCTCATTCCTCATTTATAAAGGTGATAGTTTCCTCCCGCCATGGGTTTTACGACACCCATCATTTCCATTTGGAAGAGGATGGAGGTGATATCGCCGATGGGGATGTCCGTTTGTGCGGCCAATTGATTGAGCTGCAAGTCGTTGGTCTTGGAGAGCACATCGACAATGCGTTGCTGCTCGGGGGTGAGATTGGGGAAGAGCTGGCGCTCAATACCCCTCTTCTGGGCTTCAATTCTGAGTGCGTCGTCCTCCCATCCCATCGCCTTGACGAAGTCTTCGGCTGACGTGAGGAGCATGGCCTTGTTGTCGCGAATGGCATTGTTGCAGCCCGTGGAGAAATGGTCACCCACGCGCCCGGGCAATGCAAAGACATCTCGCCCGTAGTCGAAGGCGATTCCGGCGGTGATCATTCCACCGCCATGGGCAGCAGATTCCACAAGTATGCAGGCGTCGGACATTCCCGCCACGATACGGTTGCGCCTCACGAAGTTGCCCTTGTCGGCATTGGTGCAGGTCATGAACTCGGTGAGCAGTCCGCCATGCTCAACCATCTCGCGCGCCACGTCCTTGTGGGCGGCTGGGTAGAGATAGTCGAGTCCGTGAGCCACCACTCCCACCGTCTCATATCCCACGGCGAGAGCCTGCTGATGGGCATTGATGTCAACGCCATAAGCCAATCCACTCACCACCAAGACCTCGGGACATATCGCCCGCAAGTCGTGGATGAAACGGCGGATGAAATCAGCTCCGTAGGTGGTGCAATGGCGTGTGCCGATGATGTTTATCACGCGCGACTGGTTGAGGTTGGCATTGCCTTTGTAATACATAACCAATGGCGCGTCGGCACAATCCTCGAGTCGCTGGGGATAATCATCCTCTCCGAGGCAGAGCACACGGACGCCGTGAGTGCGGCAGAACTCCAGTTCGGCTTCGGCCCTCTTGAGCGGTTCGCTCCAGTCCTTGAGGTTGTCAATCAGTCGCGGCGAGCAATCGGGCAGTATGTCCTGTATGTCGTTGCGATGCAGAAATATTTCCTCGCCGCCACCCAATGTGCGATACAGATGGAGGGCGGAGGCAAGACTGAAATGTCCTATGCGCGTGAGGGCGATGTTATATAGAAGCTGTTGCTCGTTCATTTGTCCTTAACTTCTTTATCTTCCTTAACTTCCTTCACTTGACAAATACTTGGCGAGTGCTCGGTCGTAGTCGTCGCTGTTGGCGAGTCGGCCGTTGACGAGGCACACTATCTCAATCACTCCCGAGAAGCAGAGTTTTTCATCCTTTTCGCGGAAGATGTCCTGATAGAAGACATATTTAATACCGTCCTTCTTGATGCCGAGGCGCGAGATGAAGGTGTCGTCGGGCACGAGGGGCGTCTTGAACTTGAGGTTCATTCTCGCCACTACGGCATCCACGCCCTTGCGGTGCATGTCGGCAAAACTCAGTCCGCAATGCTGCAAAAACAGATGGCGGGTATGCTCGGTGTAGTGTAGATAATTGGCATTGTTCACTATGCCTTCGATGTCGCATTCATAGTCGCGCACCGTCATTCGGGTTTCATATACGTATTTCATTATTTTTTTTCTTTTATTATTAGAGACTCGACGCTGACGCGCCGAGCACGGGGACTGCTAATTCCTAATCCCTAATTCCTAATCCCTAATTCCTAATTCCTAATCCCTAATTCCTCATTTCCTTTTGAGGTATTCGTAGCCGAAGCGACAGCGCAGGCAGTCCTTGCGGTCGCAATACTCGTTTTTCAGTTGGATGAGGGCTTGACTGTCGCCTGCGTTCTGCACCTTCAGTCCACACTCCTTCCACATGCGGATGATGTGGTTGTCCTCGGCCTTGAGTTGTTCGAGCAAGTCGAAAGCCCTGTCACAGAGAGCCTCGTCGCCGGTGTGCCGCCCATAGGCGAAGAGCATGGGGATGGCAGTGTTGATCATGAGCAGATTGATGGAGAAGGGCGACAGACTCTTGTTGTTGTGTGCGCTCTCCGACCCGAAGGTGTAGTGGGTTGCCCAATACTCGGTGACGTGGGTGGAGAGATTACGCTTCAAGTCATCCACGGTCTTACATTCCACCAACTGACTGAGCGACGTCTTGCGCTCGTGATAGAGAGTGGCAAGCTGGGATATGCGGATATGCGGGAAGTTCTGCGGTCGCAAGCGGAGGAATCGCCACATGGTGCGGTCGATAGGCGTGAGCGAGAACTTGTGGGCGAGATAATCGTATTCATTCTTTATCTTGGCGAAATATCCGTCGTTGAGAGCCGCTGCCTGATATTTTTCCGGGATGGCGTTAATATCGAGGAGTCCCGCCTGTCCGAGGAATATCGCCTCCACCTGGAAGATGTCGTCGCGATGGTGGGCCACCTGATTGAGCGGCACGTTGAACGCCCAATGCTCGAAAGCGTCGCCATTGATACCGAAGCCGTAGTTGCGGGCGAGGGTGACGAAATAGGCATCCTCCCACGATCCGTTGGCTCGCTCGGCTCGTCGCGCTATGGCTTGGGTCTTGCGCTCAAGACGCTCGGTCTGCAATGCCGCCATCCACGAATGAACGATGAGCGAGGTGAGCTCGGGTACGATGCGATAACAAGGCGGATAGGCGTCGGCAGAGAGCAGTTCCTTGTAGTTGAGCGTCACCGTCATCGGGACGCAAAGTTTGATTTGGGGTATAAACTCCCCCCGACTGTTGGTGACGTTGCAGTCGTCGTCCTCCACCACATGCAGTACAACGTTGTCGTAGGCGGGGTCGGTGTCGTGACCATGCCGAAACCAGTCCTTCGAGTGTTCGTGTATCTCGACGTTGCCCACCCACATCGTCTCGCCAATGCGCAGTTTGGCGTTGAAGAAGTCAGGCCCCGAATTGCGGTTATGCAGTCCAGGGTCGATAATCTCCACATCCCTGCCATCGGTGGTGGCGAGGTCGGAGAGGGGCAGTATCTTGTGTTTCCACACGTATTGCAACAGTTGTTCCATTGTCTGACTGATAGAAAGAATTGCTACAAAGGTAATGAAAGTAGGTCATTCGGCAAAGCAAAATGCCAACTTTTTGCTTGTTTTACGTGTTTTTTTCTTATTTTTATCGTCTTTTCCATTTTTTTTGCCCCATTTTGGTTGGTTTATGGGATAAAAACACTAACTTTGCAGTCGATTTTCAACCCCCATATAATATAATAAGGAGAAAGAACATGAAGATAGCATTGATAGGCTATGGCAAGATGGGCAAGATGATAGAGCAGATTGCCATCAGCCGAGGTCACGAGATTGTCAGTATCATTGACATTGATAACCAGCAGGACTTCGACAGTCCTGAGTTTGCATCCGCCGACGTGGCGATAGAGTTCACCGCGCCTCATGTGGCATACGGCAACTACCTCAAGGCGTTCAGCCACGGAGTGAAGGTGGTGAGCGGTTCGACAGGATGGATGAACGACCACAAGGCCGACGTGGAGCGACTGTGCAACGAGGAGGGCAACACCCTCTTCTGGGCATCCAACTTCTCAATAGGCGTGGCAATCTTCTCGGCGGTCAACCGCTATCTCGCCAAGATAATGAACGGATTCACGCAGTATGACGTCGAGATGGAGGAGGTGCACCACATTCACAAGCTCGACGCCCCGAGCGGCACTGCCATCACGCTGGCTGAGGAGATTGTGGCCGACCTTGACCGCAAGAGCGACTGGACCAAGGGCACACTGCTTGCCCCCGACGGAACAGTGAGCGGCGAGAAACAGACGGCAGCCGACAAACTGCGCATCGACAGCATCAGGCGCGACGAGGTGCCGGGAATACACACTATCAAATATGATAGTGAGGCCGACTCTATCACCATCACCCACGATGCCCACTCGCGCAAGGGATTTGCCCTCGGGGCAGTGCTGGCAGCCGAATTCACGAAGGACCACAAGGGATTGCTCACCATATCCGACATGTTTAAGTTTTAACTTTTATTGATGTAGCATTTTCATATATATTATAGTCTAAGTAGCAGAATATGAATCATTAGACTACAAAAAAAAGAAAAAATGGAAGATTTGAAGAAAAAGAAACTCAACATGAAGGTGCAATGGATAAAGTTTGCCATTGTGATGGTGCTATACATAGCCTTCCTCATTTGGCTTGAGAGCTGGCTTGGCGTCATCGTCATCCCGTTTATTTATGATGTTTATATCACCAAGAAGATAAAATGGCAGTGGTGGAAGGACGCCGAGGGTCCCGTGAGATTCATCATGTCGTGGGTGGACGCCTTGGTGTTTGCCCTCGTGGCAGTGTATTTCATCAACCTGTTCTTCTTCCAGAACTACGTCATACCATCAAGTTCGCTGGAGAAATCACTGCTCACCGGCGACTACCTCTTCGTGAGCAAGGTGAGCTACGGACCACGTATCCCGGAAACCCCATTGACCATGCCCCTCACGCAGCACACGCTGCCAGTGGTGGACTGCAATTCGTATGTGGAGTGGCCGCACTGGGACTACCGTCGTGCAAAAGGATTGGGAAAGGTGGAGCTCAACGACATCGTGGTGTTCAACTATCCCGCAGGCGACACCCTTTGCTCGGCTCCGCAGTATCAGGCTGCCGACTACTATCAGATGTGCTACGGCATTGGTTATCAGGTATATCCCGAAAGACCTAATCCCGACTCGCTCTCGTATGAGCTAAGGGAGAAGTATTTCTCGACCATATATAATGCCGGACGCGACATCATACTGCAGAACAAGAACGAATACGGCGACATCATCACCCGACCCACCGACCGCCGAGAGAACTACGTGAAGAGATGCGTGGGACTGCCCGGACAGACCTTGCAGATAAAGAACCGCGTAATATATCTCGACGGAAAGGCAAACAAGGAGCCGGAAAACGTGCAGTATTCATACTACGTTAAGCTCAAGCAGAGAATTCCCGAGGAACTGATGGAGGAATTGGGTATCTCAATGGAGGACCTGACAAGCCTGAACACAGCCGGCTATCTGCCTCTGACCAAGCACGCCGTGGCTGTGCTGTCGCAGAGAAAGGACATCGTGGAGAGTATCACCATCAACAACGACACATCCGACACCGACATCTATCCCCTCAACGGCAATATGCACTGGACACGCGACAACTACGGACCGATATTGATACCTGCCAAGGGCAAGAGCATCAATCTCACCCTCGACAATCTCGCCATTTACGAGCGCCCCATCCGCGTGTATGAGAAAAACGACTTGAAGGTGAAGGACGGCCGAATATACATCAACGGCAAGGAGGCGAAGAGCTATACATTCAAGATGGACTACTACTGGATGATGGGCGACAACCGCCACAACTCCGCCGACTCAAGATATTGGGGATTCGTGCCCGAAGACCACGTGGTGGGCAAACCGATATTCATCTGGTGGTCGAGCGACCCCGACCGCTCGGGATTCGGCGGCATCAGATGGAACCGCATCTTCAATATCGTGGATAATATCAAGTAATCACAATTCAGAGAGTGAAAGCATTACTCGCAACAACATATTTCGGTCCTGTTCAGTGGTATCAGAAGCTGAACAGGGCCGATTGCGCATATATAGAGCAATATGACAGCTATCGCAAACAGACATTCCGCAACAGATGCGTGATAGCTACAACCAACGGACTGCAATCACTGACCATACCCGTGGAACGTCCTGACACAGGGCTACATTCCACACAGATGAAAGACCTGAGAATGAGCGACCACGGCAATTGGCGACACCTGCACTGGCACGCCCTCATGAGCGCATACTCTGAATCACCCTTCTTCGAATACTATGCCGATGACATCCGACCGTTTTTCGAGAAGAAATGGGATTATCTATATGACTTCAATATGGAGGCTTGCGAGACGGTGTGCTCACTGCTTGACATCCACCCGAATATCCAGCGCACATCGCAATATATAAAAAAAGAAGACCTCCCCGAAGACTGCTTTGACTTCAGGGAGGCCATCGACCCTAAGCATCCCGATGTGGATGCCGACTTCGTGCCCCGCAGATATTACCAGGTGTTTGAGCGCAAGATAGGATTTCAACCTAATCTAAGCATTCTCGACCTGCTGTTCAACATGGGCCCCGAAGGGATTTTCTATTTGTGACAAATCACATTACTTGCGATAGCCGCACTTCGGGCATACGCCGTTCTCGTCGAGAGAGATGCCGCAGAGCGGGCAGCGGTCAATCTGCTTTCTGTCGCTGAACTCGCATGAGGCAGCGTTGACACCGCTGGTGAAGGTTATCTTGGCGATGTTGAGCTTGTCCTTCAGAAGGTCATAGACAATCTTGATCATGCCCTCAACCGTCATCGTCTCCTTGGTGACAACAAGACGAGCGTCGGGATAAGCCTGTGCCAGTTCGGTCTTGAATGCCTCGCCCTTCATGGTGTTGCGTGGGTGACCGTTCTTCAAGCCAGTCTTCTCATATACGTCGAGGATAGCCGGCAGAAGCGGGTCGTCCTGGCGCAGGATGAGAGCGTGGTCGAAGTTCTTCAGCACGTCCCATGCCACCTTCTGTATCTCGTTGCATGGATAAACCATGTTAACTCCCTCATTCACTGAGTCCTCTACCTCGATGGTCAGAACGCCTGTGTGGCCGTGAAGATACTGAGCCTCGCCCTGGAAACCATAGAACCTGTGTGCATACTGCAAATCAAATGTCGTGATACTTCTCATACTTTAATCTCCTTTTAATCTTTAATGGGTTAATAATTATTTTCTTTTTCTGCTGCAAAGTTACGAACTATTTTGCAATAATGCAAACTGAATTTTTCTATCGGTTTATAGATTTTATCTATCAATACTTAAATGAGCTGCCGCCGAGGAACTCACGGAGCAATGACGTGGGCGGCACTTGGCGGTCGGCTATCGGGCGAATATACTTCAAGAATTTCTTCAAGCGATAGGCTGTGGCATATTCCTCGCAGTTCTCGGGCACCTGCTCCAATATCGGTTCGGCCTGCAATTTGATGACCGCCAATTCAAACAGCATCGCCGTGTTGAACATCACGTCGGCATTCTCCTGGAAGGGGAATATCCACTTATTTTCGCCCGCTCTCACCGACGGCCAGCGGCGGATGGTCTCCTGTGCACTCACTCCACGATATTTATAATCGCGGATGATGCGGCGCAGAAGGCGGTTGTCGGTGGTGGGGATATAGTTGTGATCGTCGATGAGGATGGTGGTGAGCGCCGAGGCATATACGCGATATTTCTTTTCCTCGGGTATCTGAGCCGTAAGAGTGGGGTTGAGGGCGTGAATACCTTCCACCACGAGTATCTCGTCGTCCTTCAGTCGGAGTCGCTTACCGCTCTTCTCGCTCTTTCCCGTCTGGAAATTATATTTCGGCAGTTCCACCTCCTCGCCGGCAAAGAGTGCGTTCATCTGCTCGTTGAGCAGCGGGATGTTGAGGGCATTGACATGCTCGAAGTCGTAGTCGCCGCTCTCATCCTTTGGGGTCAGTTCGCGGTCAACGAAATAGTCGTCGAGCGATATGCCTACGGGTTTGATGCCATTGGTGAGCAATTGTATCGACAGACGCTTGCACGTCGTGGTCTTGCCGCTCGACGAGGGTCCCGCTATCAGCACCATTCTCACGTCCTTGCGACTGGCTATCTCGTCGGCTATCTTGGCAAGCTTCTTCTCCTGAAGGGCTTCGGAAAGGTTGATGAGGTCGGTGCTGAACCTATGCTCCACAGCCGAGTTGAGGTCGCCGATGGTGCGCAGTCCGAGAATATTCTGCCAGCGGTGGTGCTCCTTGAATATCTCGAAGAGTTTGTCTTGGCGTATCAGTTCGCCCAACTGCGAAGGGTCTTTCTGCGAGGGTATGCGCAGGAGCATGCCGTCGTAGTATCTCACCAACTCAAAGAGGTGTATCTGAGAGGTGTTGACGAGCAATGTGCCGTAATAATAATCCTTGTATCCGTCGATGTCGTAATACTCGGTATATAGCTTTCCGGTGCTCTTCAGTAGTTTTACCTTTGTAGTGTCGCCGAGGTCGCTAAACATCTTGATGGCTTCCTCTGTCGTACATTCATGGCGCACGATAGGAATCTTGGCGTCGATAATCTCCTTCATCCTACGCGAGATGCGCTCCACATCCTCGTCGGTGATGGCACGACCGAGCTGAAGGTCGCAGTAATATCCATTCGACACGGGGATGTCGATCACCATCTTCTTGTCGGGATAAAGCTCCGAGGCTGCCTTGCATAATATAAAGAATAATGTACGCGTGTAGGCCCTCAATCCCGATGAAGTATGCAGGTCGAGGAACTCAACATCCTTGTTGTGGTAAACTCGGAAATCGAGGCCTTCAACCTTGTTATTTACTCTTGCACTCACTGGTCCGAAGTCCATTTTTAGGCCAAAATCAAAAAAAATCTCAGAAAGTGAGCTTCCGATGCTGATATTTTGAGATTTTTTATTATTTTTGCAACGGATTTGTACTACTTGTTTCATTTCCATTAAAATTTTGTGGTTTCACGGTGTAAAGATACATCAAAAAATTGAGACTACAAAGAAAGAATAATTAAATAATATAAAAAGTATGTCGATTTGGATTTTTTTTAAGATTATCGGATCACTTGCTCTGCTGATTTACGGTATGAAAGTGATGAGCGAAGCCTTACAGAAGATGGCGGGCTCTCAGTTGCGACACATTCTCGCCACAATGACCAGAAACAGATTCACCGGTATGTTCACCGGTATGTTCGTAACCTGTTCCGTGCAGTCGTCGTCTGCCACCACCGTCATGACGGTGTCGTTTGTGAATGCCGGACTGCTTACCCTCGCACAAGCCATATCGGTGATTATGGGTGCAAACATCGGAACGACGCTCACGGCGTGGATCATGAGTCTCGGATTCAACGTTGACCTCACCACAGTGATCTTCCCCGCGTTCTTCCTCGGCATCATGCTCATCTACTCCAAGAGCAAACGCTACATCGGAGATTTCCTCTTTGGTATCGCTTTCCTGTTTTTCTCACTCGTTCTTCTTAGCGGGGCAGGAAAGGAACTCGACCTCGAACATAATTCGGATGTAATTCATTTCTTCTCCAGTTTTGACACAAGCAGTCATCTCACTATCATCATCTTCCTGCTCATAGGTACGGTAATCACTTGTATCGTGCAGTCGTCGGCGGCTGTGATGGCTATCACTATCCTGTTGTGCTCATCAGGTGTGCTGCCCATCTATCTCGGTATTGCCCTCGTGCTCGGTGAAAACATCGGTACCACTGCCACTGCCAATCTTGCCGCCCTCGGGGCAAATGCCCAGGCAAGGCGTGCCGCAATGGCTCACCTCGTGTTCAACGTAATAGGTGTGGTATGGGTGATGTGCCTGTTCTATCCCTTTGTGGATATGGTTTGCTCGCTCGTCGATTACGATCCTAACAACCAGAGCCTCACGCCGGCACAGCTGGCTGCCCGTCTGCCGATTATCCTCGCTGCATTCCACACATGCTTCAATGTCACCAACACATTTGTACTGATATGGTTTATTCCGCAGATTGAGAGGCTTGTGTGCTGGATTATCAAGCCCAAGACCACCGAGGATGAGGAAGAATTCCGACTTACATACATTGGCGGCAATACCATCATGAAGACTCCTGAGCTCTCGGTGCTTGAGGCTCAGAAGGAGATTCAGATTTTTGCCGAGCGTGTGCAGAAGATGTTCTCTATGGTGCGCGAACTGCTTGGAGTGACAGATGATTCGGCGTTCAACAAACTATTCTCGCGTATCGAGAAATATGAGAGTATCACCGATAATATGGAAATAGAAATTGCCAAGTATCTCGACGGAGTGAGTGATGCACATCTCTCTGACGATACCAAGGCGAAGATACGTGCCATGCTACGCGAGATTTCCGAACTGGAGAGCATCGGCGACAGCTGCTATAACATCGCCCGCACTGTTAATCGCAAGATGAGCGGTAAGGAGGATTTCACGGAGAAGCAGTATGAGCACATGCATCAGATGTTTGAACTCACTGATGACAGTCTGACGCAGATGAATGTCCTTCTGCTCGGACGCAAGGACAACTTCGATGTCAACCGCTCGTTTAATATCGAGAACGAAATCAACAACTATCGCAACCAATTGCGCAACCAGAATATCAATGCTGTCAACGACCATGAGTATTCCTATGCCATTGGCACCATGTATATGGACATCGTGGGCGAGTGCGAAAAGTTGGGCGACTATGTCATCAATGTGATTGAGGCAAGAATGGGCGTCAGACAAGCACACTAATAATTTCCAAAAGCGTCACCCGTCACCTGGTGACGCTTAATTTTTTGGGGCTTTTCAGGCTTGCGCTATTTTATGATAAGTGTGGTGAGTAGCTCGGGAGCAAATGTCTCTCGGGCTACTTGCTGTATGTTGTCGGCTGTAAGCATGTCGATGCGCTTGAAAAGGTCGGTGATGTCCTTTTCCCAACCATAATGCAGAAAACTCTTGCCAAAGTCGAGGGCAAAGCTCTCGCGGTTGTCGCAGGCTACGCCCAACTGCCCCTTTATCTGTCTTTTGGCGGCATTGAGCTGGGATGTTGTAAGTGGCTTGTCCATCACTCGTTGCAGTTCCTTGTTCACGAGTCGCAGGCAACGCTTCACGTCGTGAGGGTCGCAACCGAAGTAGGTGCACCACACTCCAGTGTCGCTATAGCTCACCATCGTGCTCTCAACGGTATATACAAGTCCGTTGCGCTCCCTGAGCGACAGATTCAATCGGGCGTTCATTCCGGGACCGCCTAATATATTATTTAATAGGTATAGGGCAATACGTCTTTCGTCGTGCACGCTATATGCCCTGTTGCCTATCATCACATGGGCTTGGTGGGTGCCTTTGTCGATAGATCTTGTCACGGGGTGATAGGCAGGCAATGGAGCCACAATGTCTGCATCCCCTATTGTAGGTTTCTGTTCGCCGAATCCTTTTGTCGTCTTCTTCAGCATTGCCACCAAATGCTTGAAATTTATGTCGCCATAAGCGAAAAACACTGCGTTGTGAGGCTTGTAGAACCGTTGCGTGAAAACCTTGGCAGTCTCGCTCTTGTATGTGCGCAGTTGTTCGGCATCTCCCAATATGTTATGTCCGAGCGGATGCCCCTCGAAGATAATGTTCTCAAAAAGGTCGTATATCAGTTCGGCGGGCGAGTCGTTGTAGCTTTCTATCTCGTCGCATATCACTTCAATCTCCTTGTCAATCTCAGCCTGCGGATATTGGCTATGGAAGACTATATCCGAGAGCAAATCCACTGCCTTGGGGAAATGCTCCTTGAGGATGGCGGCATAATATACGGTGTCCTCCTTGTTGGTGAAGGCATTCAGTTCGCCTCCCAATGTCTCCAAACAGTTGATGATGGTAAGGGCGCGACGGCGTTCCGTGCCCTTAAAAGTAGTGTGCTCGCAGAAATGGGCAACACCCTCCTCGCCAGGCAGTTCATTGCGCGTTCCGGCATTGATGCCGAAACCGCAATATACTACCTGCGACGTGGACGGAAGATGGATTATCCTCAGTCCGTTAGGGAGAGTGGCGGTATTGTATTTCAATTTTTCAATATGGCTTCTGCCATCTTCCTTCCTAATTCCTCACACTGCTTGAATGTCTCGTCGTTGAGGCTCTGGCAGATGTCAACAGGTTCGCCCACTGCCTCGAAGTGGAGGCGGGTGTCGTTCCATTCCTTTATCTTGCCAACGGCCTTGCTTGCCCATCCGTAGCTTCCAAACCATCCCAACTTGTGGTTCTTGATGTCCTTGTTGGCGAGTTCGGCGAGCAACACGTCCATCTCGTGATAGAGTCCGGTGTTGTATGTCGGGGCTCCAACGATGAGGGCATTATAGCGGAATACGTCGCGGATGATATATGAGTGATGGGTCTTGGATACGTTGTACATCACGATATTCTTCACTCCTGCCTCTGAAGCAGCGCGGGCAATCACCTCGGCAGCGCGCTCGGTATTGCCATACATCGTTCCGTAGCATATCACGAGTCCTGGCTCGGTCTCGTATTTCGACATCGAGTCATACATTCCTATAACCTTCTCAATATTCTCGTGCCATACTGGACCGTGGGTCGAGCAGATATAGTCGAGCTTCACTCCTGCCAACTTCTTCAGTGCCGATTGCACTGGAGTGCCATATTTGCCCACGATGTTTGAGTAGTAGCGCACCATCTCAAGCCAGAAGGTGTCGCAGTTGATTTGCGAGTCGATGATTCCGCCGTTGAGGGCTCCGAAGCATCCGAAGGCGTCGCCTGAGAAAAGCACGTTGCTCGTGGTGTCGAGTGTCACCATCGTTTCGGGCCAGTGAACCATCGGGGTGAGCACAAACTTCAGTTCGTGGCTGCCAAGGTTGAGAGTATCGCCGTTCTTCACCTCCAAGGTGTTGTCGTTAATGCCATAGAATCCCTTCATCATGCAGAAGGTCTTCTTGTTGCCAATGATGGTTATCTCGGGATAATACTTGCGAATCAGTTCGATGGCACCGCTATGGTCGGGCTCCATGTGATTGATTACGAGGTAGTCAATCTTGCGATCGCCGATAACCTGCTGGATATTCTTGATATAAGGTATAAAGAAATCTACCTCAACCGTGTCGATGAGGCAAATCTTCTCGTCGTCAATGATATACGAGTTGTAAGACACTCCGTTGGGCAGAGGCCAAAGACCTTCGAACAGGTTCTTATTGCGGTCATTCACGCCCACATAATAAATCTTGTTTGTAATCTCCTGCATAATCAATAATTATTAATTTAATTCTCAATTTCAAAATTCTAATTCCTAATTCTCAATCCCTCTCCAAATTCCTTGGAAATATAATTGTTAATGCTTTTGCAACATTCGCATGAGAACATCTGGGCACATTCCACCAACTTGTCCCACTGCTCCTCACTTAGTCCATGCTTAATGTCTTCCTTTGTGATTCCGTATTTTATCAGTCCATAAACAAAACCGGCATTGAAGTTGTCGCCTGCTCCAATGGTGCTCACTGTTTCGGTGTCGCTCACGGCATATTGCCTTTTTATGCCGCCTTCAGCCCTCACCTCCACAGGTTCAGCTCCCTGGGTATAGATGAAATTATGGCAATAAAAGGATATGTCCGTGCGATATACACTGTCGGCATCATTGCGCTTGAAGAGTATCGAGAAATCCTCGTTGCTTCCTCTCACCACATCCGCATATTCGAGATTGTCGAGAAGATTAGGTGTTATCTTCATCACCTCGTTGCGGTGTGAGGCGCGGAAATTCACGTCGTAATATAGTATGGCTCCGTGGTTCTTGGCATATTCCAAGAGTCCTGCCACCTGAGGGCGAATCACCGGATTGATGGCATAGAATGACCCGAACATCACGATGTCGTCGGGTTGTATGTCGGGATAAATAAAGTCGAGTTGGTCGTGGGGATGATCTTTATAGAAAATATATTCGGCATCATTCTTCTCGTTGAGGAATGCCAATGACAGTGGAGACTTGCTGTCGGCATAAACATTCACGTTGCTGCCATCTACGCCATTTTCCTCCATGAAGCGGATAATCTTCCTGCCTATGTGGTCGTTGCCGGTCTCGCTGATGAGCGAGGCCTTGACCCCAGTGCGTCCTAATGATATCAGCGCATTAAAAACCGAGCCGCCTGGAACTGCGCTCACAGGTTCGTCGTCCTTGAAGATGATGTCGAGAACGGTTTCTCCAATACCTATTACTTTTCTCATTATCTTGAACTATTTCATGTAAATACTTGACTTTTGCATCCATTGCAATGGATATGCATATATAAAGCGGTGCAAAATTACTCATTTTTGCCCGCTTTGCATATAGTTGTTCAACTTTTTTTTATACCAAATCAAATATTTAACTTTCGTTTAGTATATCAATAATCTCTTGCAGGCTTGTTGCCACTTTTATATGCCTTTTCCAGTTGCCTCTCACCATCCCCTGACGGTCGAGATCGTCGAGCATGGCGATGAGCGAGTTCCAGAATCCACTTATATTATAGAGTATGATATCCTTGGCGTGGTATCCGATAGTAGCCGATGCCGCCACAGTGAATATCTCGTCAAGTGTGCCAATGCCGCCAGGCAAGGCTATGAACACGTCGCTTTGCGCCATCATTAGAGCCTTGCGGTCGTTGAGGTTGTCGCAAGGGATATGGACATCGAGATTGTTGCTCAGATGCCCTCGCTCCTCCACTTTGGAGGGCACAACGCCGATGGTCATGCCGCCGGCAGATTTGGCGGCTTTTGCCACACACTCCATTAATCCCATGTCGCAGCCGCCGAACACTATTATATGTCCGTTTTGAGCTGCCCATTGTCCCAGTTCTTCCGTCCTGCGGAAGTATTCAGCGTCGATGTTGTCGTTGGCGCTGCAGAAAATGCATATTTTCATTTTTTTAGTTTTCCTAGTATCCCTAGTATCCCTAGTATTTCTAGTATATCTAGTTCTCCTAGTTAATTATTAATTATCTATTGGGGCTTCCTCCGCCCTTAACCTGTTTATCTCCGCCTTCAGCGACTCAATCTCATCTTTTTGAGAATAAAATGCCTTAAGGGCGCGCTCTTTCAAGTTGTTGTATGATTCTTCCCAATTCGCAACCTTATTATTTGCTTCTGAAAGCAATGTGTTAAGGCGGGCATTTTCGGATTCGAGATATTTTATACGTTCATCTTGCTGCTTTATTCTCTCATCTTGCTGCTTTATTCTCTCATCTTGCTTGTTGAGATGGCCTGTACGGGCGCGATACATTCTTTCTTTGATGCCGCCTTCAGTAATGAATTCCTTCTCGAGTTTCTCAAGAAATGACATCATCATCTTGTCGATTATATGACATAAAGAGAGGGCGATATTACCCATTTCCTCATCTGTCCATGTCTCAAAGAAATCCTTGTAATCATCAAGTTTATTGTGGTATCGACAGAAATTCACCATCGGTTCATATTCGAGGTCTCCTTTTCCATATATGCGAAGATGCCGTGATTTCAGATAGTCATTATAGTCCTCTCGAAGCTCCATGAGTGATGCTCGCGCCACATTTAGCAGCTTCAATTGCATCTCAGAGGATGTTACACCGTCTTCCAACCCTTCCACAATATTCTGCTTGCACGACCTCGCCGCTTGTATTATTTGGTCTCTCGTTCTATCTTTATACAGATGTATGAACCTGTCGCAGAAACTGAATGAGAGTTGATAAATCACCTCTGATTTCTGATATATGAACAGAGTAGTCCAATTGGTTTGCTTATTTAAGACTTGGTGTTTGTCTTTACTTTCATCCATTAGTTCGTATTTTTTTCAGGTGCAAAGATAATAATTTCAGTTGGAATGACCAAATTATTCAAGATAATAATTGAAATAAATATATTTGTTTTTCTGTTATGGGTTAATTTTGCTTAAATAATTACCTGCGTTTAACTTGTTATTTGTTTTTTGTCGTATCTTTGCAATAATTTTGAATAAAAGTTGAAGTTATGAAGAATATTATATATTTAAAAAGGTGTATTATCTTAGCTATAATATTACTTTTCAATATTACTGCTGTTTTTGCTCAGCAAAAGAAGAAAGCTCCATTGCAGAAACGCGAGAACTATGAGTTTACCTTCGACTTGCCCCGCTATGTGGAGCAGTTGAAGAAGGAACTGACATATCCTCTTGCTTGGGGCAATTGCGACATCAAGAACTTTGGCGAGTGGAAATCTGTTGCCAAGGCTAAGGTGCTCGAATGTATGATGACTCCGCCGAAACAAGCTGATGGCTTTGAATATCAGGTGATAGGAGAGGAGAGACGCGAGGGATATACCGCAAGGAAAATCCTTTTCAACGTTAATGCCTATTCTCGTATATCAGCATATCTGCTTATTCCCGATGGCAATGGTCCGTTTCCCGCAGTGAATATGCTTCACGACCATGGCGGTCATCTCTATATCGGTAAGGAGAAGATGGTTCGACCATTTGATGTTGACACTGCTGTGGTGAACGATGCCGACCAATGGGCGGCAAAGTTATATGACGGGCAGTATGCCGGTGATTTTTTTGCCCGCAATGGTTATGTTGTCTTTTCTGCAGATGCCCCGATGTGGGGAGAGCGTGGGCGTGAGGAAGGTGTTGACCGCAGTAAGTATGACATAATATGTGGTAATATGATGATGCTCGGGCGCGACCTCTCAGCCTTCATGACCTATGACGACATTACCGACACCGAATTCCTTGCCTCTCTTCCTGAGGTTGATAAGAGTCGCATTGGTTGTATGGGATGCTCTATGGGAGCATACAGGGCATGGATGCTTGCCGCCTTGAGCGACAAGATTGCTGCTGCCGCCTCGATATGCTGGATGACTACTACCGATGTTCAGATGTCAGTGAAGGATAAGAAACGTGAATATGGCGGTTTCGCCAACTGTATTCCCGCCCTTCGCCAATGGCTTGATTATCCCCATATTGCAAGTATCGCCTGTCCCAAACCGATGCTTTTCATCAATGGCACACGCGACCATCTCTTTCCTGTAGATGGAACAAAGTCGGCATTTAATACTATGCATGGCGTTTGGCGCTGTCAGTCGGCTGATTCCGCTCTCGAAACGGAACTTTGGGATGTTCCACATTCTTGTGGCAAGGCGCTGCAACAGAGGGCTTTGGAGTTTTTTGATAAGAATCTCAAGAAGAAATAGCGATGGGACAGTTTTGGACGAAAAAGAAAGATCAGGAAGACCAGGACGAGAAGATTGCAACTCCTTGGGCAGAGAAAGTAGGGCACGGCAATATGGCTTGGCCATGGCCCGATGGTTTTGATGAAAGTCTGCCCGATGGTTTTGACGAAAGTCTGCCCGATGGCTTCTTAGAAGAATAAAAATAGGGAAAAGTTTGGTAGTGTCGGGATTTTGTTGTAACTTTGCACCCCAAATTACGTAATTTATATTTTTATTTCATTGAAGACATTTGAAGAATTGGGCGTCAGCGAAGAGATTCGCCGCGCTATCACGGAGTTGGGCTTTGAGAGCCCAATGCCCGTACAGGAGGAAGTCATTCCCTATTTGCTTGGAAGCAACAACGATGTAATCGCACTGGCACAAACCGGTACGGGTAAGACTGCCGCATTCGGTATTCCGGTGTTGCAGCGTCTCGACCCGTCAAGTCGCGACACTCAGGCTCTTATCCTTAGTCCCACCCGCGAGCTCTGTCTGCAGATTGCCGACGACCTGAAGGATTTCTCCAAGTATATGAATGGCATAAATATTGTTGCCGTTTATGGAGGAACATCCATCGAAAACCAGATTCGTGCCTTGCGCCATGGGGCACAGGTGATTGTTGCCACCCCTGGACGTCTCATCGACCTCATGAATAGAGGGAAGGCCAACCTTGAAAAGGTATATAATGTGGTGCTCGACGAGGCCGACGAGATGCTCAATATGGGCTTCACCGATAGCATCAACGAGATATTCGAGGGTGTGCCCAAGGACCGTAACACCCTTCTCTTCTCAGCCACGATGAGTCGCGAGATTGAGCGCATAGCCAAGAGCTACTTGCGCGAATACAAGGAAATTGTGGTGGGAAGCCGCAATGAGGGTGCCGAGAATGTCAACCATATTTATTATATGGTGCATGCCAAGGACAAGTATCTCGCCCTCAAACGTATAGTAGATTTCAACCCCAAGATATTCGGTATCATTTTCTGCCGCACAAAACTTGAGACTCAGGAGATTGCCGACAAACTCATTCACGACGGATATAACGCCGAGAGTCTGCACGGCGACCTCAGTCAGCAGCAGCGCGACCTGACTATGCAGAAGTTCCGCCAGCATCTCACCCAACTACTCGTTGCCACCGACGTGGCTGCCCGTGGACTTGATGTTGACGACCTTACACATGTCATCAACTATGGTCTGCCCGATGATATTGAAAGCTATACCCACCGTAGCGGACGCACAGGTCGTGCTGGTAAGAAGGGAACATCCATCTCGATTATGCACATCCGCGAGAAGCATAAGATGAGGGCGATAGAGAAGGAGATAGGCAAGAGTTTTGTAGAGGGAGAGATTCCGTCAGCCAAGGAGATTTGCAAGAAACAGCTCTACAAGGTGATGGATCAGATAGTGAAGACTGATGTAAACGATGAGGAAATCGACCCGTTCATGACGGACATCAACCGCTACTTCGAGTTTATGGACAAGGAGGATCTCATCAAGAAGATTGTGAGCATGGAATTCGGAAAGTTCTTGGCTTATTATGCCGATGCACCCGAGATCGAAGCCCCCTCAAAATCTTCCCGAGGAGAATCTTCGGGTAAGCGTGGAGGAAAGGGCGAACGCTCTGGAAGAGGTGAGCGTGGCGGTAGAGGTGAACGTGGAGCGCGTGGACCTCGTAAAGCTGAGGCTGGCTACCGTCGCCTTTTCATCAACCTTGGTAAGGACGATGGTTTCTATCCAGGCGAGGTGATGCAGTATATCAACAAGCATGTTGAGGGCCGTCAGGCAGTGGGACATATCGATCTTCTGAAAAAAATCTCGTATATCGAGGTTCCCGAGAAGGATGCCCAAAAAGTTATGCGTGCGCTCGATGGAACCGTATATAAAGGTCGTGAGGTGCGTTGTAATGATGCCGATGAGAAAGGACATGGCAAGAAAAATGTCGAGAAGACCGTGACTGCCAAGAAAGCCTTTACTCCGAAGAAACCAAAGAAGCACATGGATATGCCCATTGAGACTGGCGATTGGCGCCAGTTCTTCAAGAATGGCAATAATGAGTTCAAGGATGAAGAGCCCGATTTCAGCGAAGAAGGTTGGGCAATGAGAAAACCCCGAAAGAAAAAATAAATAAAGGCAGTCAATTTTTTTGACTGCCTTTATTTATTATAGATTTTTGTAGATATCTTCACTCATAAGATATGTTCCTCAATTCGCTGACATTACTTTCCTGCGCCTTTTCGGTGAAGAAACGACCGAAGTCATCGGGCAGGAGAGTGGTGGCTGGCTTGAAATCTTCGCTCTGCATATATTCGAGAATACTTCTTAGCAGATGTCGTGATTCGGGATATTGCTGTGTCTCGCTCAGGTCGCTCATGCATACGAACACTCGTCCCTTACCCACATTTGTCTCGAAGAACAAGGCAAGGCGATGGTTGCGCTCCACATTGTCAATCACCTGCACAAGCGGACGATAGCCCTTGGGCATTTTGTCCATCACCAATGGACGCGACTCATGCACTATGGATGCCCACTGCCAGTTGGTGTGCTTGTCGGTGGGGAATGCCTTGAACAAGGGATGTTCCATCTCGTTGACGAGCAAACCGAGTGTTCCTGGCGATACGGGTTTCTTGTTGTTTTCGGAAATGGTCTTAAACATACGGTAGTTCCAATAGTCCGTCTGCACCAATCCTCCCACAGTCTGTTCGGCATACATTTCCTTCTTTGGCATAAGCAATACCTTGGCTCCTGTCTTCAACTTCTTCATCACGCTTTCGTCAAGTGTGTCGGCAATGATAATGCCCTTTGATAGTGTGCCCAACTGTTTTTCCATATCGTAGGCGGGATATATCCACATGGTGTAGTCATTATGATAAGGTGTGCCGCTGATAGACAATGCGAGGCGCACCTTCTCTGCCTTTCTCGTCTTGCCAAGACGTGCCACTACCGAGTCGCACGACACTTCAATGACTCCCACCTTTACATTGCTGAGCTTGGTGCTGTCTTGTGCCAACACTACATTCTTATCACTCAAAAATGCCCATTTCATCGTCTTGCCCTCAAGTGCAGAATCGTCGGCATCATAGTTGGCGACGATGGTCTTCCATGTTATCGTGTCGCCCTCGCTATATGTGAGGCGAGGCAGTTCTGCCATTGGCACCACCTTGTCACACCACTGTCTCCATCGCTTGGCATCCACAATCTCCTTGCTGTCCATAAAGGCATCGAGAATGCCCACGTATGCCGACCCTTGACCTGGATAGTCCTGAATGTCGAGCAGTTGGAATCCAGCCATATTTCTCGTTCTGAGGTCCATTTCGATGTCGGCTTTGTAAAGTTCCACCGACCATTTGCCCGATGCCTCGTGAAAGTCTTTTGCCTGCGATAGCATGCCGGCGTCCTTCAGTCTTTGGCGGAATATTCTCATATTGTCGGGACGAAGCACTCCTCGGTATTTCTCGATTTCATTGTAATCAGGGTAGGTCTGGAATTGTCCCGTCTCATGACTGATGATAGGCACCTTGCTGCCCGCAATCGCCTTTTCGAAGTTGGTTGTGGTGTTAGGATATTCATGATTGATGAGACCGCCGTCGAATGCATCGCTGAATGAGAACGAGCCGCGTACGTGGGTGTTGTATTCTCCCCATGCCTCACCACCGATGCGGCAGGTGGTAAAATAGTCCATTCCATCAAGCACGCCCTTATATCCGAGATACATGTTCGAACCGAAGGTATAGAGTCGGCGCGTAGCGTCACCGTCACCTGACTTTTCGCAATTTCCGTCCATCTTTCTGAAGTCGTTCACATATTCAGCCATGAGTTCGGTGCTTCCCCATAGTTCGTTGCCAAGTCCCATCATCACGAATGAGGGATGATTGCCGTATGTTTCGATTATCTTTCTGCCCTCGTCGCGCAGAAAAGATGTGAGCCATTCGTCCTTTTCGTCAAATCCTCCCCAAATGGGCAGCTCGGGTTGGAGATAAATACCAAGGTTATCTGCAGCTTGGAAGCAAGCTTCTGGCGGACACCACGAATGGAATCGCACGTGGTTGATGCCATATTGCTTGCAGGTCTTGAGATAATTGTACCATTCGTCATATCCCATAGCCACATGTCCTGTTAAGGGCCAGACGCAGGCATCGTGCTTGCCGCGGAGGAATGTCTTGCGCCCATTTACGGTGAAATGGTTGCCTTCTGCCTTGAAATCGCAAAGAGCAAAGGTGGCAGTCATTTCGTCCGACTTGCCCTTACATTCCACTCTCACCTTTATTTTATTAAGGTATTGAGGTGTATGCTCACTCCATTTTCCCGCGTTTTCATCGAGGTTGCAGGTGAGCAAGAGGGTTGTTGTCCCGTCTTCGTTTATTGTTTGCTGTCGAATATCTTTTTTCGTCACTTCCTTCTCCTCGCCGTTCTTTTCTTTGTCGCTTAATGTCACCTTCAACTTATACTTAAGTTTGGGATTGCCTTCAAGCGTCACCTCCACGTTCACCTTGTGCTTCGATGCAATGGGAGATGTGCGGATTTTCTTGATGGTGACGGGCGACTCCTTGGCTTCGAGATACATTTTGCCGATGATACCGTTCCAGTTGGTTTGCGTGTCCTCTGTATAGGCATGCGACGAACCGAGCAGTTGCTTGGGCACGCTGTTGCCGTTATCTACCTTGATGTCCAGACGATGCTGTCCTGGAGTAATATTTCCTGTGAGGTCATACTCCTGTGGCACTGAGATATCGTCGCATTTGCCTATTTCCACCCCGTCAATATAAACAGTCGTGGGTTTTGTTCTTTCGAGGAAGAGTTTTATTCTCTTGTTCTTCCATGATGATGGAATGTCGATATTCTTTGAGTATGTGGCTTCTCCAAACCAAGTGAAGTAGCGCGAGAGATGTGTGGTCTCGTCGCGCTTGTTGTTGGGTTCACCTTTGCGGTTGGTGTCGGTAGTTCCAGGCAGATGCACTGCCTCCTTCCCCAACATCCATTGTCCGCTGAGGTCAATTTGTGTCGTTTGGGCGCTCGCCAATCCCGACGATGCCACAAACAATGTGGTGACAATTAGTTTTTTCATACTTAGGTTTTTATGTTATAAATGGTTATTTTGCATCAATCTCCTTGATGAGTCTGTCGGCATGCCCCCACTTGTCCATCAAGTAGAGCATATAGCGTATGTCAACGCCGATGCAGCGAGCTAGTTTGTTGTCGAAGAAGATATCGCCCGACAGACTGTCCCAGTTGCCGTCGAAAGCCAATCCGATGAGTTCGCCCTTGCCGTTGAATATCGGCGAACCACTATTACCTCCGGTGATGTCGTTGTTGGTGAGGAAGCAAAGTTGCATCTTGCCTGTGGTCTTGTCGGTGTATTTGCCGAAGTCCTTGGCACCCATGAGTTCGTGCATAATCGGTTCGGCGAAATATTCGAAGTTGTCGTCGCTTTTCTTCATCTTCTCCACGATGCTCGATGCCTCGGTAAAATAGCCAGAATCATTTCCGTTGAGGTTAAATCCGCCCACCTGTCCGTAGCTTAGTCGCATGGTGAAGTTGGCATCGCTATAATGGGGCATTTCCATCTCCATACGCAGTATTGCGTCGCAGAGATAACGCTCCTGAATATCGATGGAATCGTTCAATATTGAGAGCTCCGTCTTAAAGTCACTGAATACGTTGGTGAGGTCGAGACCCATCTTCACTCCACAGTCGCTTGCATAAATCTTCTTGTTGATATATATCTTCTCGCCGCGCTTCATCAGTACGCTGTTGTTCCATACATCTTCTACGTACTTGGCATAGTCACCGCCGTATGTCTTGTCGATAGTCTGATAGAACTCGGGCAGATATTTAGCGTCGGCCTTTTCGCGGTAGTTCTTCAGCAATGTGGCATACACCTCCTTGTCGAGGGCGGCATCCCATGTGTCGCTATTGTCCTCAAACTCCACATACTGCTTCGCCTTCTTGCCTTTGGGACCCTGTACCTTCATTCCGTTATGGTATCTGTAGGCACGGTCGGCGAGTTCGTTGGTGCGCATGAATGTCTCGCGGAAATACATATAGTTGCGTCTCACGTCCAGACGCTTGTTGTAAAGACGTTCCATGAGGTCGAAGTCGAGCTTGCCCTTGAGATAGCCCGTGAACATCTGATAGCGTTTAATCTTGTTCTCGAAGTCAGCCTTTTGGCGGATAAGGCCGGTGGAATCGATACATTTGTTCATTCCGATGGAGTTCTTCCAGTAGTTGCTGCTTTGGGCGTATTTGGAGTCATACTTAATTCTCACAGCCTCGTCGGCACGCATGTGCTTGAGCATAACCTCCTGCTTAACACCTCTCACCTGTGCTCGCGGCTCGTTCTCGGCATCGCGACGCTCACGGATTCCGAAGGAGGAGAGATAGCGGCTCGTACTGCCAGGATAACCCATGGTCATGGCGAAGTCACCTTCCTTATAGCCTTGCAGCGATACAGGCGACCAGTGCTTGGGCTTGTATGGCACGTTGTCCTTGCTGTAAGCCGCCGGACCATTGGTCTTCGGGTCGGCATAGATGCGGAATACAGAGAAGTCGCATGTCTGTCGAGGCCACATCCAGTTGTCGGTCTCGCCTCCAAACTTACCCATTGACTTTGGCACGGTGAACACCAAGCGCAGGTCGGTGAAGTCGCGATAGGTGGTTGCGTAATACTTATTGCCCTCATAGAAAGGCTTGATTTCCAGGCGTAGTGTGGAGTCGTTAGCCTTCACCTCCTTTGACATGGCATTCTCGATGGAATCGAGGAAATGCACCTGCTCGGATGGCGATAGTTTGTTGATTCCTTTCTTGTCGAGCAAGTCGGTGATGTCCTTCTGCTCCACCATAAAGCTCACGAACATGTCCTCGTTTGGGAGTTCCTCCTCGTAAGTCTTGGCATAGAATCCGTTGAGCATGTAGTCGTGATCCACGGTGGAGTGACTGCGGATAGCCTCAAATCCACAGTGATGGTTGGTGAATACCAGTCCATCGGGCGAAACAACCACTCCCGAGCAATATCCCGAGAAGTTTACCACTACGTTCTTGATTGCGTCATCATTGTTGTAGATGGCGTCGTAGGGCAATGAGAAACCTTCTGCCTGCATCTGTCCATAAACGGCCTGCGGCAGATTGTAGAGCATCCACATGCCTTCATCGGCATTCACTGATGCGGTTGACAGCATTGCTGCCATGATTAATGTGCTTTTCTTCATAATAATATCTTAATTCTTATTTTTTAAATTTCTTCAAGATAGGTGTAAGCGGAAAATCTTTCTTCACAATATATGCGATGAAGAGTAATATCAACAATGTGTTAGGCACAATCACCCATAATCCACCGATGTGGTCTCTGCCTAACGTCATTAAGGCAAAGCATATAATAGCCAATACGATATATTTGCCTATTTCTGCAAGGTCGTATTTGATGGGATAATATTTCTGTCCGACAAAGTAACTAAGTGTCATTGCCGTGGCATATCCGGCAAATCCTGCCCATGCGCAAGCCATATATCCATATTGCGGCACGAAGATTATGTTGACAGCTATCAGTACGGCACAACCGATGCCCGAGAACCATGCTCCCCAAATAGTCTTGTCGATGAGTTTATACCAGAACGAGAGGTTGAAGTAAATACCCATCATTATCTCAGCTGCCATCACGATGGGCACCACCTTCAGACCGCTCCAGTAGTCTTGGCCGATTATATGCTTCAGTACGTCGAGATAGCCCACTACCGTGAGGAAAGCCAAGAGGGTGAAGATGATGAAGAACTTCATTGCTTTGGCGTATGTCTCGCGATTGTCCTTGTCTTTTGATTTTCCGAATACAAACGGTTCGTAGGCATAGCGGAAAGCCTGGGTTATCATTGCCATTATCATGGCTATCTTTGATGCCGCACCATAGATTCCGAGTTGCTCGTGGGCATTTTCACCTTTATATATATATGGGAAAAGTATCTTGTCGGCTGTCTGGTTAAGGATGCCGGCAATGCCCAAAATGAGTATCGGCCAACTGTAAGAGAACATCCTCTTCATAAGTTTGCGGTCGAAGACATAACGGAATCCTGTGAGTTCCTTATAGAAGCAAAACGTGATACTTCCCGTGCAGGCAAGGTTGATGTAGAAGGCATAGCCAACACCAATTGTCGGGTCGTAAATTTTGCCGATTTCATCGGGATATGAAGCATACAGAGCCGGCAACGCGACGAAGAACACTAAATTCAGCAGTATGTTCATCACGATGAACAGCATCTTGAGAGCCGCAAATTTTATTGGTCTTTTCTTATATCTGAGATAGGCGAACGGTATGCATTGGAATGCGTCTATCGCCACAGTCATTGCCATCACCCATATATACGACGGATGATCGGCATACCCCATCACGTCGGCCAATGGTGAGATAAACGTGAATACCAAAGCCACAAATACCACTGCGGTGAATCCTACAGCAGTTAATATCGTGGAATACACTTTCTGGGGGTCTTCGCCCTCCTTGTTGGAGAATCGGAAGAAGGTTGTCTCCATTCCGAATGTCAATAGCACCAATATGAGAGCCGTATAGGCATACATATTGGTAATAACTCCATAACCGCCGCTTGCTGCCGACAGTTTGGCGGTGTAGAGTGGCACGAGCAGATAGTTGAGGAATCGCCCAACAATACTGCTAAGTCCATAGATGGCCGTGTCCTTGGCCAGAGATTTCATATTTGCCATAATACCTAATTCTTAATTAAAGAAAAGATAACATATCGCTATAGCTGCGATTATTCCCGCAAGGTCGGCAAGGAGACCGCAGGCTACGGCATGACGGGTGTATCTCACGCCCACACTACCGAAATATACTGCCAAGACATAGAATGTCGTGTCGGTAGAGCCTTGGAATATGCAACTCAGACGGCCCACGAAGGAGTCGGCACCGTAGGTGGTCATCGCGTCAACCATCATTCCCCTGGCACCGCTGCCTGAGAGCGGTTTCATCAGTGCCGTAGGCAATGCTCCCACGAATTCGGTGTTGCCACCCACTGCCTCCACAGTCCATTTCACTCCGCCAATCAGCCAATCCATTGCTCCCGAGGCGCGAAAAACACCGATTCCAACGAGGATGGCAACAAGATAGGGGATGATTCTGACGGCTGTCTGGAATCCGTCCTTCGCTCCCTCGATGAAGGCATCATATACGTTCACCTTCTTTCTCACTCCCGCGAGGATGAATCCCACGATAATCGTCATCAGCAGGATGTTGGCTGTAGTAGTGCTGACGATGTCCACCTCTTCCTTGCTCATACGGCTGAATCCCCATATCACTGCGGCAACGAGCACACTGGCACCGCCGAGGGTGAGCAGCATAGTGCGGTTGATGAGATTAATGCGCTGATATAAGCTTGTGGCAATAATGCCAGCGAGTGTCGAGAAGAAGGTGGCAAGCAGTATGGGCACGAAGATGTCAGTGGGTTGTGCCGCCCCCATCTGTGCCCTATACACCATGATGCTCACTGGGATGAGAGTGAGTCCGCTGGTGTTGAGCACGAGGAACATAATCATCGGGTTGGTGGCCGTGTCCTTTTTGGTGTTGAGCTCCTGCAGCTGTTCCATCGCCTTCAATCCCAATGGAGTGGCTGCATTGTCGAGCCCGAGCATATTGGCTGCGATGTTCATGAAGATGCTGCCCGTCACGGGGTGCCCCTTGGGGATGTCAGGAAAGAGTTTGCAGAACACAGGACTGAGCAAGCGTGCGAGCACGTTCACCACGCCCCCCTTCTCGCCAATCTTCATTATTCCGAGCCATAACGACAGCACTCCCGTCAGACCGAGCGAAATCTCGAACGCTGTCTTCGACGAGGCGAACGTGGAGTCCATCATTGCCGGAAATACGTCATAATTGCCGAAGAACAACAACTGTATGAGTCCGATGACGAATGCCACCACGAAGAATGCTATCCAAATGTAATTCAGTACCATAAGCGCGATTAATTCTAAAACAATGCTGCAAAGTTAGCTTTTTTTTGTCTAAAATGCAAAGAATAAGTGAAAAAAGGTCTTTCGTATCGAATTTTTTTATAACTTTGCAGCATAATCGCGTATAAAATAAGGTATATACCCATAAAAACATTATCATATTATGATGAAAACTAAGACATTCTTAATTGTCGGCTTAGTCGCCGTAATTGTTGCAGTCACCTCGTGCAAGGAGGCCAATCTCTTCGACGAGGATAACTACAACGAGTTTGTGACCAATGCCTTCCCAGTGCAGAATATAGATCCTCTGCATGAGTGGTCAACAATCTATCAATACCCATTTAGGGTAGGGATAGGTTATGAAGGCACCTACACGCTGAAGTTCTATTCGGGTAATCCAGAGAACATCTCAACGAGACTGCTCAACACCTGCAATGTTGAGGGAAACCAGAATTACGATATCAAAGTTGCTGCTCCTTCTGTTATTGACAAGATATATGTGTCGCTTGTTGACGACAAGGGACAGCGCAGAGTGCGCGAGACTAATGCCACTATATCCCTCAATGAGTTGGTGTTCTCCGAAGCAACCTCAGCAGATGATGTTCTCTCAAATGAATCTGCATCTACGGATATTCCCCAGACCTACACTTTCTGTTTTGAGGAAAACTTCCCCCAGCCAGGAGACTATGATTTCAACGATGTAGTGATGGGCGTGAATATAGGCAAATCCATCGAGAACGGCACTCGCTATATATCAATAGGAGTGAAGGTGAGGGCTGTAGGTTCGGGCAGTCGATTGGCCGCTGCGATGCGGCTTCCGGGAGTTAGTGCCAAGGAAGTCATCGGCACCACTTACGAGCGTTTTGGTCCTGGCAATTATTTCTTCCCTCAGTATGGCGACCAGGACATGCTGCCCAAGTTTGGCGACAGCAACGAGTTTCTCACAATGCGCAACTCCACCGACCTTGTGATTCCCGTGTTCAACGATGCGCATTATTTCATCAGTGGAGGAGCTACGACCGCAGCCTTGCCTGAGCGAAATTACTATAACACAGTCACCGACGAGGAAGACCTTCGAGGAGTGGCAGTAAGTGCCAAGACACAGACATTCAAGTTTGCCGTGAACGATGCCACCTTGTTCAATAACTTCTCTGTTTCCGACATCGACCTCTTTATTCTTGAGGAATACAATGCAGGAGTATTCGAGGTACACACAATGGCATTCAAGACCGTTGAGGTGATAAACGAGTGGGCTGCGATAAAGTCAGATGGCACAAGCCCTTATGGCACAAACTATCCCTGGGCATTGCTCATTCCTGGAGAGTTTAAATATCCTATTGAGGGCCTTTCTATCGGTAAGGCAAAGGGCAATGTGATTGGTGGAGCTTATCTTGGCTTCTCTTCGTGGGCTCAAAACCGCACATCCAACAGGGATTGGTATAACAAGCCGCAAGACTCCGAAGTGGTTTATCCGTAAAGTGTCAACTCTATATTGATATATCTCCACTCATAAATTATGAGATAAAAACAAAACGCAACCTCTATCGCTTCTCGCGTAAGGTTGCGTTTTTTGATAAAAAATATAGATTATTATTACTGACTAAATGATTTTTTTATTCAGCGCTTCCGCCTATGACTTTGTCACTGACAGCATTGTTATACCATTCGATGTTATTGCTGTTAGCACTCCAGTTGGCGAAGTCGGGATAAGCGTCTTGAATCTTGGTGCGCTCCGTAGGCCAAGCCCATGTTGCCGGCACGCAAATCATCTGCGGAGCCTTTCCTGATGTAGGAGCGGTGATGACAGTGGCCTCGGTGCTATTGCTATCGTTTTTGCCCTTCACCAGGATACCAAAGCCTCCCATGCTTTCAGCGATAGAGAAGTCGGCGTCAACGGTAACGGTCTTTGGTGTGGCTGAAGCCGTGATTTTCGAGGTGTTGATCATCGGATAGTTGCCTGAGGTAGAAGCCGATGCACCGAGAAGTTGGTGGGTCTCGCCAATATACTTATCGTTATGGATGATAAATGTCTCCAATGTACCGCCGGCAGCCAACGGAGTGACAGTGGCTGTTGTCTGGCCGGAAACGTGTGTCACCTTGAAGACAACGTCATTGAAGTCGTAGTCGTCAGTGTCGCCGAGGTCCTCGCAGGCGATAATCCAAGATTCGCCCTCTTCCTGCTCTTCCTCTACTGGAGGCGGAGGAGTCTGGAAATCAGCGTTGATGGCAAATGCTATGTCATTCCAGTCAATACTATTGCCGCTTGACGCGCTTGGAACACCGTTATTCACTGTAAACTGGCCACCCCAGTCCTCAAAACTGATGATATTCACACCGTTATATTTATATACAGCAGATGAAGCCATTGATGTCCATGCGCCAGATTTGTATGCCGCATTTGCATTTTGGAACATCTCAGTGTTTAGAGCCTCATCGGAGAAGGAAATGAGAGCACCAAGCATCGCATTTATATCTATATCGCCTGTTTCATAAGTCCAATCTACGCCTGCGCTATAACAACTTGGATTAATAGCTAATGCGAAATGAATTTCAACATTTGCAGGGAATGTATAAGAGGGCGCATAATTGTTTTCTGGATCATAATAAACAAGTTTGTACTCTTTTCCAACAATGTTTGCAGTGTTAGGAATCAGTACGTATTTGTCTGCGGCTTTCAGCTGTTCTGTGGTAGCGTTGGGAGCTGTGTAATAATAGATGAGCGCAGTACTTCCTGCTGTGTTCCTGAATATACCAGTCAGAGTAATCTCCTGAGCTTTAGCAGTCACCATTTTGTAATTCTGTGTAAATGGATATAGCTTGGTGATGTCATCGTCAGTAGCAGTATAAAGATTGCGGCATCCTTCTTGTACGTCAGCAAGAGCTTCCATATTACAATCAGTTCCTGTCTCTTGTAAAGTACGGTTCCAATGTACTGTTGCATACATTTGGCTGCCCCAACTCAGATAGTTATAGTTTTCATCATACGAACCAACATTGATTTTGTTAGCGAAATCTTCGTTGAAATGATTCGTGAACATACCTCTTTTAAAGTTATATCCCCAAGCATACACCAATTCCCTATTGGGCAGTGTCTCTCCAGCCCTCATGGCTGCCCTTGTGGAGGAAGCAGTGAAGTCGGCTGTGGCTGTTTCGCCAGTAATATTCACCGTGCGAACATCACGCTTGTCGCCTGCAATGGCAACAACATATACCTCAGCAAGATCCTTGCGGGCATCAAATTTGATGTCAGCAGTTCCATTTACTGTGCTTTTAGCAAGTAGATACGACTTGTCAAGTCCCTTGGTGTAGATGTTGACTTCTGATTGTTCAGCAACAGATACTGTAATTGTTCTCTGAGTGGCCAAGTTCCAATCTTGGTTGGAGTCGATGTCTCCAAAAGCCTCCTGCCAACCCTTAGCATATTCGTCAGCGACGTTTTGTGCAGGGTCGTAGAAACCAAAGTTCTTTGAGCAAGAACACATGAGGATAGCTGTGGCTGCCATGGCAACCATCGAGCTGCTTCTAACGATCTTTTTCATAAATGTGACAGTTTTGATATTATGATTTTTTGTTTTAACATGTTTTTTGCGCTGCAAAGATACAAATAATATTTTAAATATTAGGTAGAAAAACAAAAGAAAAATAGTGGAAATCGACAAAATTAAACGATTTTTATATAAATTTAAATCAATTTACGTCGGTATATCGTTTCAATGCCGGAGAATTTATGCGTTAACCCTTAAATCGGCTGTAAAGTTTTAATAATCAATGTGCTGCTGCTATGAAGGGTTGGCTCAACCCTTCATAACGTTAACTTTTTGATTTATAGTTTGTTATGCGTGATTTATGAAGGGTGAAGGGTTAACGACCAAATTCTCCGGCATTCGTATCTGAGCGGATGCCACTGGCAGCGTGGGCTTTTTCTCCTTGGGATATATCATCGTGAGCATACCGATGGTCTGCACCGTCTTTCCCAATCCCATATCGTCGGCGAGACATCCTCCGAGATTGTTGTCATAGAGATATTTTATCCATTTTATGCCCTCTTCCTGATAGGGGCGCAGTTGGGCGTTGAGGTTTTTGGTCTTGAGCTTCTGCTCTTTCAGTCGGTTGAATCCCTCATACACCTCGCGATGATGCTTGAAAGCCTCGCCTTCGAGTGGGGCGTTGATAAGTTCCTCAATCTCAGGCAGGTCGAAGAATGATACCTTGATTTTACCGTCCTTGCCCTTCT
>CALZYS010000015.1 GCA_945830345.1 uncultured Prevotella sp. | reverse complement strand
TCTCCTGCACGGGAGTCTTCTGGAAGTTCTTCTCGCTCTTTATCACCTTGAGCATTGCCTTGTCGAAGTCGCCGAGGTAGTGATAGCACAACTCCTTGTTATCGA
Organism: uncultured Prevotella sp.; assembly: GCA_945830345.1. GTDB lineage: Bacteria > Bacteroidota > Bacteroidia > Bacteroidales > Bacteroidaceae > Prevotella. The sequence goes on along the minus strand of CALZYS010000015.1, from coordinate 32,996 downwards.
CGAGGTTCCACTGGCGGCGGGCATACTTGTAGCTCCATCCGTTGCCCTCGCGTGGGAAGTCAATCCATTCGGGATGTCCGAACTCGTTGCCCATGAAGTTGAGATAGCCTCCGTTGATGGCAGATGCAGTGACGAGGCGAATCATCTTGTGGAGGGCAATACCACGATGAGCCATGAAGTTTTCGTCGCCCTTCTTGAAGTGCCAGTACATGTCGGCATCGATAAGTCGGAAGATGATGGTCTTGTCGCCCACGAGAGCCTGGTCGTGACTCTCGCAATAGCTGATGGTCTTCTCGTCAGGTCGGCGGTTCTTCACCTCCCAGAATATCGAACTCGGTTTCCAATCCTCATCCTTGAGTTCCTTGATGGTCTTAATCCAATAGTCGGGGATATTCATCGCCATACGATAGTCGAAGCCATAGCCTCCGTCCTCATACTTGGCTGCCAATCCAGGCATACCGCTCACTTCCTCGGCAATAGTGATAGCGTTGGGGTTGACCTCATGGATAAGCAGGTTGGCAAGAGTGAGATAGCAGATGGCATTGTCATCCTGATGTCCGTTGAAGTAGTCGGGATAGCCGCAGAAGGCCTCACCCAGTCCGTGGCTGTAATAAAGCATAGAGGTGACACCGTCGAAGCGGAATCCGTCGAAGTGATATTCCTCAAGCCAGTACTTACAGTTGGAGAGGAGGAAGTGGAGCACATCGTCCTTGCCATAGTCAAAGCAGAGGCTGTCCCAAGCCGGATGCTCGTGGCGGTCGCCGGGATAGAAATACTGGTTGGGGTCGCCGGCAAGATTGCCAAGTCCCTCAATCTCGTTCTTCACTGCATGCGAATGAACGATGTCCATGATGACGGCAATACCGTTCTTATGAGCGGTGTCGATCATCTCCTTGAGATCCTCGGGAGTGCCGAAGCGGCTTGACGGAGCGAAGAACGAACTGACGTGATAGCCGAACGAACCATAGTAGGGATGCTCCTGGATGGCCATCACCTGGATGCAGTTGTAGCCATCCTCGATGACACGCGGAAGAACAATCTCGGTGAACTCCTTGTATGTGCCCACCTTCTCGGCATCCTGCCCCATACCCACATGACACTCATAGATGAGCAGCGGGTTCTTGCTGGGCTTAAATGTCTTCTTCTTGAATACGTATGGATTCTCGGGAGCCCATACCTGGGCTGAGAATATCTTTGTGGTGTCGTCCTGAACGACGCGACGGCACCATGCGGGGATACGCTCTCCTTCGCCGCCGTTCCACTTCACCTTCATCTTATATAGGTCGCCGTGCTTCATGGCTTTGGCGGGGAGCTTGAGTTCCCAGTTGCCAGTGCCCTCGATACGCTTGAGCTTATATTTCTCGTTTTCCTGCCAGTTGTTGAAATCACCGATGAGGTAGATTTCGGTGGCATTTGGAGCCCACTCGCGGAATACCCATCCGCCTCGGGTAGTCTTATGCAGTCCGAAATACAGATGACCGGTGGCAAAGTCAGAGAGCTTAATCTTGCCCTTCTTGGTCAACTGCTCCAGTTTCCACTGCGCATGGTCGTGACGACCACGGATGGCACCCTCGAACGGTTCGAGCCATGAGTCGTTCTTCACCAGCCCGATATGTGCGGGCTCCTTCTTCTTGGGAGCGGCAGCTTTTGCTGTCTTCTTCCTTATGCAAATCTTTTTTTCAGCCATATCAGATAAAAATTATTAGTTATTAATTCCTAATCCCTAATTTCTAATTCTTAACCTTAAATATCGCCTTGCGAATCTCCTTCTCGTTGGAGATGCAGGGAGCATGTCCGTCCTGTGGGAAGAAGATGGCAAACATTCCCGGATGGCATGTGACATACTGCTGAGAGGTAACTCCGGGCAACTTGGTTATATCCTTCTCGGTATTGTATTCTCCCTCGGGCAGTTCGGCACGGGGAGTATAGCCATAGGTTTCACTGCACGACAGGGGTATCTGAATGTCGATCATCTCGTCGTGAGTTTCGAGCACTGCCTCCTCTTTGGTCTTGCCCTTAGCCACGGCAATATTCACGAAGAGGTCATCACCCTTAATCACATGCTTGCCCTCGCTCAGTTGGTCGAGGTCGTTGTTGGCTATGAAAGCCAACACTTCTTCAAATAATGGATTGATTACTGAATAGTAACTCAATTTCTCTAATGAATCTATTATCATAACCGTATATCTTTAATTTATAATTTACGTTTCGCATTTGTTCAACTTTTAGTAGTTAAAAGGGGTTATAAGAAGTTATCGCTCCCTATGGTCGCTCAAGGAGATAAAGGACAATAGTAATAACCAGTCTTACAACATTTTTAATTCTTCTTGACGGTTCGCCAGCCTGCGGAGTAAGTGCCCTTGGCAGTGATGTTGCCATTGCGGTCTTTCTCGACAAACTCGCCGTCGCGCTTATTGTCAACATAGCTGCCCTCAAAGCGCTTGCCGTCCTTGTCTTCCTCGATGGCAGGACCATGACGTAGGTCGTTCTTAAACTGTCCCTTGAACTTAGATCCGTCGGCATAGTGGATGATACACTGACCATTGAGCTTGCCGCCCTTCCACTGGCCTTCATACACATCACCGTTCTTCATCACCAACTTGCCCTGTCCGTCCTGTCGGTCTTCCTTCCAACCGCCAGTATATACGTCGCCGTTCTTCCATGTGAGAGTGCCCTGTCCCGACTTGTCGCCATCGCGGAACTGTCCGGAATACTTGTCGCCATTGGCAAACTTGAATATACCGGTGCCTGTGCGCTCGCCCTGAACGTAGTCGCCCTCATATACATCACCATTCTTAAACTTATATATTCCCCTTCCGTTCTGTATGTCATTCTTCCATTGACCCACATACACATCGCCGTCGGCATAATGAAACGTACCCTTGCCCGAACGCTGGTTTTCGAGCCAGTTGCCCTCATATCGCGAACCGTCGCCCCAATCGAAGACGCCCTGTCCGTTTTTCTTGTCGTTGAGCCATGCTCCTTTGTAGTAGGCTCCGCCGGCAAAGGTATATACGCCCTGTCCGTTGCGCTTGTCCTGTTTCCACGAGCCCTCATACTTGTCACCATTATAATAATACATGGTGCCTGTGCCTTGCTGGTAGTCGCGATACCACAGACCTACGTACTTATTGTTGTTGGCAAAGTAATACGTGCCCTTTCCATGCTGATGATCCTGGAACCACTGGCCCTCGTATTTCTCGCCGTCGTAGAAGGTGTAGGTGCCATAACCCTGGCGTTTGCTTTTGACAAACTCGCCCTCATACCAGTTGCCGTTTTTATATGTAGCCTTTCCCTTGCCTTGCGGCTTGCCTGACACAAGTTCGCCCTTATACTGACCACCATCGGCAGTAGTAGCGTTGCCAAGGGTGATTTTCTGGGCAGATAGATGTGATGTTGTACAAGCCAATAAGACTGATAATATGATTTGTTTATAATTCATTTCTATAATAAAAAGTTATTTATGCCACAAAGATACGGCAAAAAAACCAAACCTCCAAGGATACTTTGATATTATTTGCATAATTTAGCATTCTTTGCCCACTGATTAGCACAGATTAGCATAGCAATTCCTAATTCCTAATCCCTAATTCCTTATTCTCAATATCTCTTCCGGTGTATTTACGAATGTTGTAGCACCATGCTCTACAAGAAAATCCTTGTCGCGAAATCCCCAAAGCACACTGATGCACGGAATGGCAGAATTGCGTGCCGTGGCTACATCCACCTCGCTGTCGCCTACATACACCGCTCCCTCGGCAGTAACCCCCAAATGCCTCATTGCCTCGAAGACAGTGTCGGGAGCTGGTTTGCGGCGGATATCCTGTCTCTCGCCAATAGCCACCTCGACTGTGTCGGCAAAGAAATGACGGCACAACTCGACAGTGGCATTGTAAAATTTATTACTTACCACAGCCACATTGCAGCCCTCAGAGTGGAGAGTGCTTAGCAATTCCTGTATTCCGGGATATGGTTCTGTGGTATCGAGCGAGTGGAGCATATAGTGCTGACGGAATGTGGCAAGCACATTCTCATATTCAGGATTATCCAATCCCATAGGTATCGCCCTCTCTATCAGTTTACCCACACCATTGCCCACAAACCTACGCACGTCGTCAACAGAATGTTCGGGCATGCCAAACTGCCGCAAGGCATAGTTGGTGCTTGCGGCAAGGTCGCCAAGTGTGTTGAGCAACGTGCCGTCCAAGTCGAATATATATGTTTTATACATTTCTTTTACTTCTTTCAATCATTGTTTTCAATTTCTTGTTAAGCGGTTCGGCTGCCAATAATTGTTCGATGCTGACATGCATACGATATGACCATCGGTTATAGCTGTCGCCAGGGATATTGATGCGCTCAGAGCGAGGGTCGGGATTGCGCGTTGCAGCATCCACGGCAAGCCAATCTTGTAGAGACAACAGACAAAGCATCGAGGGTGAATAAAGATGCCGCGTTACGATTTCCTCTGCCAATGTAGTGGTGAGTTCGGCTGGAACCCTACCCTCTTTCTGCAACCTGTGCTTATAATAATGTTGCACTGCCTCGGGGCGCTCTTGCCACCAAAGTCGCATGGGCGCCATGTCGTGGGTGGAGATGGTAGCCACACTGAGATAGGGATTAGCCTCAAGATGGGCAAACTCCAAACCATGCTGCTTGGGCATGGTCTGCACCTCAAGGGTGAGAATGCGGAGGGAGTCGAGCGTAGGTTGCACACATTCGGGCAACACACCGAGGTCTTCGGCAGTGACAAGCATGTTGGTGCGCTCGAGAACCATGGCAAGTTTGCGATATGCCAATGTCCCCCACATCTCATTATGCCTCTCATAGAAATATTCGTTGTAGATTGACATATATGCCTGTCGCTCCTCATAAGTGAGAGCCTCAAAAACAGGAGCGTTGTAGGCCTGTACACGGGGATGGAACATATTGGGCCATCTGCTGTCCTCGACAAAAAGGACATTAGCCACGAGGCGGCAAAGTCCGTCGCGTATCCAAACGCTGTTCTCGTCGTTTCGGTTGTTGAAAGCGTCATATATCTTGCGCTGGGTGTCAAACTCCGCCTTGATGTCATAGAGGCCGTAGCCTTTTTCATTCAGATATGTGTTGCGCACATATTCAGCATGTATGCCGAACGTCTTGGTCAACACTCGCCAGTTGATGAACGGGCGGGTCATAAACTCATGACGGAAGGTGAGTCCGCGGGCATTGATATCGTTGGGCGACAAAGGCATCGAGGGAGAGAAATGACCGAGCAATGCATCGACCGACGAGCGTGGTATCTCCCAAATGCGGAAGAATCCGAGCACATGGTCGATACGCACCGCACCGAAATACTGCTCCATCCGCTGCAAGCGCTTCTGCCACCATCGGCATCCGTCGCGCATCATGGCGTCCCAGTTATATGTTGGAAAGCACCAATTTTGTCCTTGCGAATTTCCCTTGTCGGGCATTGAACCCGACTGCATGTCGAGATTGAACAATGCTCCCTCGCTCCATGCCTCCACACTGTCGGCACTGATACCGATAGGAATATCCGCCATAAGCGTAACATTCTTAGTGCGAGCATATTCTGCAGCTTTCTTCAACTGTTGATGCAATACAAATTGTACCCAACAGATAAAGTCGGCCTCACGTTGTTTCACCAACGTCTCCACTCTACGACGGTTATATACTGCATCCTCTTTCCAGTCGGTGAATCGTGCCGTGTGATATTTGTCGCGAAGGATACAGAAGGCGGCGTATGGCAAAAGCCAGTCTTCATTGTCTTTCTTGAATTTTATGAAATCCTCGTTGCTGCGTAATTTCTCCTCATTGTCGGTATAAAGTTCGCGCATATATCGCGTCTTCACCTTCTCAACAGCCTCATAGTCGGTATATGAGAGATTGTTGAGTTCGGAGCGTCGGCGGTTGTAGTCGAGCATCGACCCCTCATTGGCAAGTCGTCCTGCCTCATCGATGTTGACATATTGGGGATGAAGGGCATTTACGGAGATGGTGTTATAGGGATAAGAGTCGCTCCAATTGTGCTGCATAGTAGTGTCGTTGACCGGCAGCAACTGTATGATTCTCATATTATTGGCGGAAGCCCAATCCACCAACAGCCTAAGATCGCCAAAATCGCCCACTCCACAGGATTTCTCACTGCGCAAGGCAAATACAGGCAATACCACTCCGGCTGCCTTCCACAGTTTCTCCCTCTTGCGCATCATGCCTCCATCGAGCACCCTAACCTCACCATCGGGCATGCGGTCGAAATCAACGAAGCGGTTGTCACCCTCTTCCCAATCCTCCAAACCGTGCGTCTTGTCATCCACAACGACATATTTATATTCAAGAGACTCGTGCATCACTTCGACATTGATGGCCACAGTCCAAACCGACTGACCTGCATACTGCATGGGTACATATCGCGATGGCGACCACGACCCCAAGGCGGGATGATTGCCGCAAAGAGCCACCGACTTGCCGCATTCTAATTGTGGTGCCATAATTCGGAACACTGCCGTGCGGCGGAAAGTAGGCAGGGCAACGGCTTTCTCCTTATCCTCGTCCTTACCCTCGGCAGTCAGGTAGGCTGCGGAGAAAAGATGGTTGACCAGCGGTGTGGCACGCCACTGGTCGTCCATGCGGTAGTCATGACCATAGGCACAGGCTATCAGACGGGGTACGAGAGTCCACTCGCGTCTCAACACATATCCGTCTTCGGCTTCAATCTGGTAGTGATAGGCGAATTGGGTTATACCCTTGTGGCGCGATTCCACGATGGCAGTCTCCATTGCCCAGTTCTCGCCGTCCTGTGTTGTCATTCGTATGTTTTGTCTTTTTCTCGCACCGTCGGAACAAACGTAGTCGATCACCACGTTTACACTTTCGCCCCAAGCCGTGCGATAGTTGACCGAGAAATTCAATTTCATATTTTTGTCTTTTTTTTATGTTAACCGCTCTATCAATGCAGCTTTTCACTGCAAAGGTATTAAAAAGTTCATTAAATACAAAATAAAAATGCCGAAATATTTCCTTTATTCACAAAAAAGCGGTAACTTTGCCGCGAAATTAAGAAACATAAGCAATAAAACAAGGATAAAAATGAAAAAGATTAACGCAAAGATATACCTATGGGGCTCTGTAGCCGTGGTATTGCTAATAGCTGGTTTTACCTATTGTTATCTTTTCTCCGGTCTGTCAAAATCTGAAAAGACGGAATATGTGTATATAGATTCCGACGACACGCAAGACTCTGTATTTGCAAAAATACAGCCCATAGCCAACGCCATACCGATGTCGGGCTTCTCCACTTTGGCTCGTCATAGCGGATATGCTGACAATATCCGCACGGGACGCTATGCCATACGTCCAGGAGAGGGAGCACTGGTAGTGTTCCGCCATCTGAAGAACGGGCAGCAGACTCCGATAAGTCTCACCATACCAGAAGCGCGCACCATCGACCGACTTGCAGGTGTATTGGCACGCAAACTCATGCTCGACAGTGCCAACGTGGCCACCCAACTGTCTGACTCGGCCTACTGTGCCCGTTGGGGATATGATACTGCCACCGTGGCCGCACTATTTGTGCCAAATACATACGACATATATTGGAACGTGGGACTCGACCGACTGATGGAACGCATGGAGAAGGAAAACCACAAGTTCTGGAACGCCGAACGACGTGGTAAGGCTGAGGCAATGGGAATGACTCCCGTGGAGGTGGCGACCATGGCTTCGATCATCGACGAGGAAACAGCCAACAATGGCGAGAAACCCATGATTGCCGGTATGTACTACAACCGACTCAAGGCGGGAATGCCGTTGCAGGCCGACCCCACAATCAAGTTTGCACTCAAGGACTTTGCCCTAAGACGCATATACAACAAGCTACTGCATATCGACAGTCCATACAACACTTATCGCTATGAGGGTCTGCCTCCTGGTCCTATCAAGATTGCATCGATAGCAGGTATCGATGCCGTGCTCAATCACGTGGAGCACGACTATCTGTATATGTGCGCCAAGGAGGACTTCTCGGGTACGCACAACTTCGCCCGAACCTATCAGGAACACCTGCAAAACGCTGCAAGATACACAAAAGCATTAAATGAAAGGGGCATAAAGTGATTTTATCGCCCAATTATTTGTCTATTTATTATAAAATGTGTAACTTTGCACCCCAAAACGCATAATTGAAAGAATATGTTAATGATGAACAATAATAAATTATCAATGATTGCCGAAATAGAAGGCAATATCGACGACTTAATCAATAAGATAAAGATGCCCGAAGGGGAGATTACCATTCTTCCCACGAAGAACCTTGTGCTCTTCCCTGGTGTCATGCTCCCTATCTTTGTAGGCAAAAACCCTTCAGCCGGACAGATGCTTGTTGCCGAGCGCGACGAGGCAATCATCGGTGTTGTCAACCAAGTGAATACCGATACTGATCAACTCGAGCAAAGCGACATGGCTGAACTCGGTGTATATGCCCGTGTGGTGAAGTGTATAGAGATGCCGGGAGGTGCTGTCACCTGTATCGTACAGGCTCTCGGAAAATTTAAAATTAAGGAGTTCAAGCGTTTGGGCAGGATGTACTTTGCCACTACCGAGCCTATCCCGGAGAAGAACACCTACCGCAACGACATGGAGTTTAAGCAGGCTAGCGAAGACCTCAAGAAGACAACTCTCAGATACATCCACGCCAATGAGGAAATGCCCGACGAGAGTGCTATGACGATAGAATCACTCAACAACGACACCCTACTCGTCAATTATATCGCCAGCAACATGCCATTCTCGACGAAGTCGAAGTTGGAGATGCTGAATACGAACGAACTGAAGGAACGCATATTCATGTTGCTGCGCCATCTCGACCGTGAGCTACAACTCATACAGATACGCAACAACATCCGCGAGAAGACCCACGACGAACTCGACCAGCAGCAGCGCAAATACTTCCTCCAGCAGCAGATAAAGAACATGCAGGCTGAGATGGGAGGATATGAGTCATCGCCCGAGGCACAGAAATTGAAGATGAAAGCCCGTCAGAAGAAATGGTCGGAAGAGATGGCTGATTTTTTCAATGATGAACTTGAGAAACTCGACCAGATTAATCCGCAGAGTTCCGACTACAATGTGCAGCTTTCCTATCTGCAGACACTTGTTGACCTGCCATGGGGAGAATATACTATCGACGACATCAACCTGCAAAGGGCGGAGCGTGTGCTCAACCGCGATCACTATGCCATGGAAAAGGCTAAGGAGCGCATATTGGAATATATAGCCGTGCTGAGTTTGAAGAAGAATCCACAGGCTCCCATCCTCTGTCTTTATGGTCCTCCGGGAGTTGGCAAGACATCTTTAGGCAAGAGTATTGCTACTGCCCTCAATCGCAAGTATGTTAGGGTGTCACTTGGAGGTCTGCACGACGAGGCAGAGATACGCGGTCATCGTCGCACCTATATAGGTGCCATGCCCGGACGTATCATCAAGGGCATGCAGAAGGCCGGTTCGTCAAACCCCGTGTTCATCCTTGACGAGATTGACAAAGTGACTCAGAACACTCATAACGGCGACCCGTCGTCGGCTCTGCTCGAAGTGCTCGACCCTGAACAGAACAAGGCGTTCCACGACAACTACCTCGACTGCGACTACGACCTTTCGAGAGTATTGTTCGTAGCCACGGCCAACGACCTGAACACCATACCCAAGCCATTGCTCGACCGTATGGAAATCATTGAACTCAGTGGATATATCACCGAGGAGAAGATAGAGATAGCCAAGCGTCACTTTGTTCCCAAAGAGAAGGAGAATGTGGGACTTGAAGACACTGCCATCTCGTTTAACAAGGCTGCATTGGAATATATCATCGAAAAATACACCCGCGAGAGCGGCGTGCGCCAACTCGAGAAGCAGATCAACAAGGCACTGCGCAAGCTTGCCTACTCTATGGCCAAGGACAATAGTCTGCCGGTAGAGAAGATTAAGCCTGCCAATATCGAGGAACTTCTTGGTAAACCGCCCTACAACCGTGATATCTATCAGGGCAACGCCTATGCAGGTGTGGTCACTGGTTTGGCATGGACGAGCGTAGGCGGAGAGATACTGTTCATCGAGACTAGCCTAAGCAAGGGTAAGGGAGCAAAACTCACCCTCACTGGTAATCTCGGTGACGTGATGAAGGAAAGTGCTATGCTTGCATTGGAGTATGTGAAGTCTCATTATAAGTCATTAGGTATTGACTACCGTATATTCGACCACTGGAACATTCATATCCATGTGCCCGAGGGAGCGACACCAAAGGATGGTCCGTCGGCAGGCATCACCATAGCCACATCCATTGCATCGGCACTCACCCAGCGCAAGGTGCGTCGTAACACCGCCATGACGGGCGAAATAACCCTGCGTGGTAAGGTTCTGCCCGTAGGTGGCATCAAGGAGAAAATACTGGCAGCCAAGCGAGCCGGTATCACCGATATCCTCATGTGCCTGGACAATCTTAAGGACGTGGAGGAGATACCCGAGGTATATCGCAAGGGAGTCTCTTTCCATTATGTTGAGAACGTGCAGGACGTATGGGATTTCGCCTTGCTCAACCAGAAGGTTGACAATGCCCTCACATTTGATATTGACGAAATCGAAGAAAAGAAATGAAATTTCAACTGCAACATACGGATAATGCATCGGACGCCCGTGCGGGAGTGATAACCACCGACCATGGTGAAATACTCACCCCCATCTTCATGCCCGTGGGCACCTGCGGCAGTGTGAAGGGTGTGCACTTCTCCGAACTGCGCCAACAGGTGAAGGCACAGATTATCCTCGGCAACACCTATCATCTCTACCTCCGTCCAGGGCTCGACATCCTGCGCAAGGCTGGCGGTCTGCATGCCTTCGGAGGTTGGGATCGCCCCATCCTCACTGACTCTGGCGGATTTCAGGTGTTCTCGCTCACCGGCATACGCAAGCTCAGGGAGGAGGGATGCGAGTTTCGCTCGCATATCGACGGGTCAAAACATATCTTCACTCCCGAGAACGTGATGGACACTGAGCGCATCATTGGTGCTGATATTATCATGGCTCTCGACGAGTGTCCGCCGGGCGACAGCGACTATGCGTATGCCAAGAAAAGTCTCGGTCTCACTCAGAGATGGCTCGACCGCTGTTTCAAGCGATACAACGAGACCGAACCTCTCTATGGTTATAACCAGTCGCTTTTCCCCATCGTTCAGGGTTGCCAATATAAAGACCTGCGTCGCGAGGCTGCAAAGTATGTGGCTGACAAGGGAGCTGAGGGCAATGCCATTGGTGGACTTGCCGTGGGTGAGCCAACCGAGGTGATGTACGAGATGATAGAGGTGGTGAATGAGATACTGCCCAAGGATAAGCCTCGCTATCTCATGGGTGTGGGAACACCGCAAAATCTGCTTGAGGCCATTGAGCGCGGAGTGGATATGTTCGACTGTGTCATGCCCACACGCAATGGTCGAAATGCCATGCTCTTCACTTATGATGGTACAATGAACATGAAGAACAAGAAGTGGGAATATGACTTCAGTCCCATCGACCCTACAGGATGTGAGACCGACCGTGTTTATACCAAGGCTTATCTCCACCATCTGTTCAAGGCTCAGGAACTTCTTGCCCTCCAGATAGCGAGCATACATAACCTTGCCTTCTATCTGAGACTTGTCACCGATGCGCGCGAACATATAATTAATGGTGACTTTGTGGAATGGAAGCGTAGTGTCATAGACAACTTAGGACGTAGAATATGAAAGAGAAAATAAGAAAGAGATTGAATGTATTCAGCAAACTGAAATTCACACATAAGTTGGGATTTCTGCATAAGCTGATATTCATCAAGCGCATTGACCGGTATATCATCACAAAGTTTATCGGTACATATTTCTATTCTATTGCCCTTATCATCTCTATTTCCATTGTCTTCGACATTAACGAGAACTTGGCTAAGTTTACGTCATATCATGCCCCTCTGCGTGCTATTGTATTCGACTACTACGCCAATTTTGTACCTTATTTTGCCAACCTGTTCAGTCCGTTGTTCGTCTTCATTGCCGTAATCTTCTTCACCTCTAAATTGGCAGGCAACTCCGAGATAATAGCAATGTTGGCAAGCGGAATGAGTTTCAAGCGACTGTTGCGCCCCTATATGATATCCGCGGCACTCATATCCCTTCTCAACTTCTATCTCGGTGCCTATGTAATCCCTAAGGGAACCGTAGTGCGTCACGACTTTGAGTCGCTATACAAGAACAACAAAAAGGTGACATCGGCACAGAATGTGCAATTGCAGGTGGGCAAGGGTGTCATCGCCTATATATCCCAATATGACGACAAAACCAAAACGGGCTACGGATTCTCACTCGATAAGTTTGAGAAAAAGAAACTCATACTCCACACCACCGCTAATGTCGTGAAGTACGATACCATCAGCGATTCGCGCTATCACTGGAAGATGGTCAACTATAAGACTCGCGACCTACGAGGAATGCGTGAGAAAATCACGTCGGGAATGGAGAAGGATACTGTGATTATGATGGAGCCCATGGACCTTGTATTCAGCAAGGGTCAGCAAGAAACATTCACCAGTCCCGAGCTGTTGCGCTATATCTCTAAGCAACAGGAGAGAGGTTCGAGTAATGTTGTGCAATATGAGGTTGAATATCATAAGCGTATAGCCTCATGTTTTGCCTCGTTCATCCTAACTGTCATCGGCGTGAGTCTCAGTTCGCGCAAGCGTAAGGGTGGTATGGGAGTATATCTCGGAACTGGTCTGGCACTTAGTTTTACATATATCTTGTTGCAGACCGTCTGCGCCACCTTTGCCATCAACGCCAATACCCCGCCCATGCTCGCAGCATGGATACCAAATATATTGTATTTCGGCATAGCATACCTATGCTATCGCAAAGCACCGAATTGACAAAGTCGATTAAAGAATTAAAGGATTAAAGAGTGAGATTTGAAGAAACATATTTAAACGACAATATCCTCGACGCACTTTATGACATGCGCTTCGAGGAATGTACTCCGATACAGGAGAAGTGCATACCAGAGATTCTTGACTATCACGATGTGATGGGAGTGGCACAAACCGGTACAGGAAAGACGGCGGCATACCTGCTGCCTATCCTCAGCATGCTCGACGAGGACGACTATCCTAAGGATGCCATCAACTGCATCATCATGTCGCCCACACGCGAACTGGCACAGCAGATTGACCAGGCAATGCAGGGCTTCGGCTATTATCTCGACGGCATTAGCAGTGTAGCTGTGTATGGCGGTAACGACGGAACTCGCTACGATCAGGAGATGCGAAGCCTGCGCATGGGAGCAGATGTGGTGATAGCCACCCCGGGACGTCTTTTGAGTCATATCCGCATGGGCAACGTCGATCTTAGCCGTGTCAGTTTCTTCGTCCTCGACGAGGCTGACCGCATGCTCGACATGGGATTTTATGATGATATCATGACTATTGTCAAGGGATTGCCCGAGAACCGACAGACTATCATGTTCTCTGCCACCATGCCCGACAAGATTCAGACTCTCGCACGCCACATCCTCTACAAACCCGTAGAGGTGAAGATTGCAGTAAGTAAGCCGGCAGAGAAAATCCAACAGTCGGCCTACGTATGCTACGACACTCAAAAACTCCCCATCCTCCGTAATATCTTCAATACCGAGGAGCAAAAGCGCATCATCATCTTCTCGGGCAAGAAAGAGAGGGTGAAGGAGATAAACCGCGAACTACAAAGGATGAAGGTCAACTGCTGTTCGATGCACAGCGACCTAACACAGCAGGAGCGCGACGAGGTGATGTATAAGTTCAAGAGCGGACAAAAGGATGTTCTTGTGGCCACTGACATCGTAGCCCGAGGCATAGACATCGACGACATACGTATGGTGATCAACTACGACGTGCCTCATGATGCCGAGGATTATGTGCATCGTATCGGTCGTACTGCACGTGCCGATCGCGACGGTGTTGCCATCACCCTTGTCAATCCCGACGACATACGACGTTTCCAGCAGATAGAGCATTTCCTTGATAAGGAAGTGCCGAAGACTCCCCTACCCGACGGTCTTGGTGACGCTCCCGAATATAAGTCGACCGAACGTCGCAAGGGTCCACGAGGAGGCGGACATAGGCGCCGGGGCAAGCGACCGGTAAACAAACATAATAACAAGAAGCAGAATAATAAGAAAAGGGGCAGTCAACAATGACCGCCCCTTTTCTTATTTTGTATCACATACTTATTTATACTCACTCCAACTCTTGATACCGATGTCATCCATCTTGACATTGCAGAAGGCATTGATGAAAGCCGACGCAAGGCGACTGTTGGTGATAAGCGGCACATTGAGGTCGATGGCTGCACGACGTATCTTGTAGCCATTGGTGAGCTCGCCTGCAGTGAGGTTCTTCGGGATGTTCACCACCATGTCAATCTCGTGGTTGTGAAGCATGTCGATAGCCTGTGGCTTACCGTCCTCGGATGGCCAATACACAAGTTCGTTGTCAATACCGTTTTCTGTGAGATACCTCGACGTACCGCCTGTGGCATAGAGCTTATATCCGTGCTCAACCAAGGTTTTGGCGGCATCGAGCATCTCAGCCTTCTGCTTGGCACTACCAGTGGAAAGAAGGATTGTCTTCTCGGGTATGCGATGACCTACACTGAGCATCGACTTGAGCAGGGCTGTGGAGGTGTTGTCGCCAAGACAACCCACCTCACCCGTTGATGCCATATCGACACCAAGCACAGGGTCGGCTTTCTGCAGACGGTTGAACGAGAACTGACTCGCCTTTATTCCTACATAGTCGAGGTCGAAGAGATTCTTGTGAGGTTTCTCGACAGGCAATCCAAGCATAACCTTTGTGGCAAGTTCTATAAGGTTTATCTTCAACACCTTACTAACGAACGGGAATGAACGTGAGGCACGGAGATTACACTCAATGACCTTGATATCATTGTCGCGAGCAAGGAACTGGATATTAAACGGACCGCTGATATGGAGCTCCTCGGCTATCTTCTTGCTCACGCGCTTAATGCGGCGCACTGTCTCGCAATACAACTTCTGTGGCGGGAACTGGATAGTGGCGTCACCTGAATGAACACCGGCAAACTCGATATGCTCGGATATGGCATAAGCTATAATCTCACCATTGCGTGCAACGGCATCCATCTCCACCTCCTTGGCATGCTCAATAAACTGACTGACAACCACAGGGTGATCCTCACTGACGTTGGCTGCAAGTTTGAGGAATTTCTCAAGTTCCTCCTGATTGGAACAAACATTCATGGCAGCACCCGAGAGTACGTATGACGGACGCACGAGAACGGGGAATCCCACCTCTTCTATAAACTTGTTGATGTCGTCCATAGACGTAAGCGCACTCCATGCCGGTTGGTCGATACCGTTGCGTGAGAGCATCGACGAGAACTTGGCACGGTCCTCGGCATTGTCGATGTCCTTGGCTGATGTACCGAGGATTGGCACATGCTGCTCGTCAAGGCGCATGGCGAGGTTATTGGGAATCTGTCCACCTGTGCTGACTATGACACCCGACGGATTCTCTAGTTCTATGATGTCCATAACACGCTCGAATGTGAGTTCGTCGAAATACAGACGATCGCACATATCATAGTCGGTAGATACAGTCTCGGGATTATAGTTGATCATAACCGAGCGATAGCCCTCCTTGCGAATGGTGTTAAGAGCCTGCACGCCACACCAGTCAAATTCTACGGAAGAGCCGATGCGATATGCACCCGAACCGAGTACGATGATTGACTTCTTGTCGTTCTCGAAATGGATATCACTCGCCACACCTGCGTATGTCACATATAGGTAATTAGTCTGAGCTGGATATTCGGCAGCAAGTGTGTCAATCTGCTTCACCACAGGCAGAATGCCGTAGTTCTTGCGTAATGTGCGCACCACTAGTCCTGCCTTACTCATACTCTTGAGCTCGGTCTCAAGACCCACGGCACGAGCAATCTGGAAGTCGGTGAATCCATATACCTTTGCCTCCTGCAGGAGGTCCTTGCGCAGGTTGTTCACATTGCCCACAGCCTTAAGGCGCTCGTCAATGTCGATGATATGTTGCAGTTTTTCGAGGAACCACTTGTCAATCTTGGTAAGCTCATGTATCTGGTCGATAGTATAGCCGGCATGCATTGCCTTGGAGATTATGAACACGCGCTTGTCGGTTGGCTCGCGCAGTGCCGCATCGATATCGGGTATCTGCAACTCCTTGTTCTCGACAAAGCCGTGCATTCCCTGACCTATCATGCGTAATCCCTTTTGGATAGCCTCCTCGAAGTTGCGACCGATAGCCATCACCTCGCCCACCGACTTCATCGACGAACCGAGTTCCTTGTCAACACCACGGAACTTGGAGAGGTCCCAGCGTGGTATCTTACATACTACATAGTCGAGAGCTGGTTCGAAGAATGCCGAAGTAGTCTTGGTGACGGAGTTCTTCAATTCGAACAAACCATAGCCCATACCCAATTTAGCCGCAACAAACGCAAGAGGATAACCTGTTGCTTTTGAGGCTAATGCAGAAGAACGGCTCAAGCGTGCATTCACCTCAATCACGCGGTAATCCTCGCTCTTAGGGTCAAAGGCATATTGCACGTTGCACTCTCCCACAATACCGATGTGACGCACAATCTTGATAGACAACGCGCGAAGTTTGTGATACTCACTGTTGGTGAGTGTCTGCGATGGAGCAATTACGATACTCTCACCCGTGTGAATACCGAGCGGATCGAAATTCTCCATGTTACAAACCGTGATACAGTTGTCATACTTGTCGCGCACAACCTCATATTCTATCTCCTTCCATCCCTTAAGACTCTTCTCAACGAGCACCTGGGGAGAGAACGAGAAAGCCTTCTCGGCAAGTTTGTCGAGTTCCTGCTCATTGTTGCAGAATCCCGAACCAAGTCCACCGAGGGCGTAAGCTGCACGCAGTATGACAGGATAACCCAATTCGGCAGCAGCACGACGTGCCTGTTCGATCGTTTCGCAGGCCTCACTCTTTATGGTCTTCACGTCAATCTCGTTGAGTTTCTCAACGAACAGTTCGCGGTCCTCAGTGTCCATGATTGCCTGAACAGGAGTTCCAAGCACCTTCACGCCATATTTTTCGAGTATACCACTGCGATAAAGTTCCACACCGCAGTTGAGGGCGGTCTGTCCACCGAATGCAAGCAGAATGCCGTCGGGACGCTCTTTCTGGATGACACGCTCCACGAAATAAGGCTGCACGGGGAGGAAGTATATCTGGTCGGCCACTCCTTCGGATGTCTGCACTGTGGCGATGTTAGGATTGATGAGCACGGTCTCTACACCTTCCTCACGAAGAGCCTTGAGAGCCTGTGAACCAGAGTAATCAAACTCGCCAGCCTCGCCTATCTTCAATGCTCCAGAACCAAGGAGCAATACTTTCTTTATATTATCGTCTTTCATTTTTTCTTTTTTTTGTAGGGGGATGTAGGTATTGTAGATTATTGTAGGGTTTTGATGAAACGATCAAACATGAACTCGGTGTCGATGGGACCTGAGCATGCCTCGGGATGGAACTGGCTTGTGAACCAAGGATTCTCCTTGTGGCATACGCCCTCATTGCTGCCGTCGTTCATATTTACAAAAAGTTCTCGCCAGTCGCTGCCAAGCGTCTTTGCATCTACGGCATAACCGTGGTTCTGACTTGTAACATAGCAGTGGTTGGTGCCCACCTCTCTCACTGGTTGGTTGTGTGAGCGGTGTCCATACTTCAGCTTGTAAATAGTTGCGCCACCGGCTTTGGCAAGCAGTTGGTTACCCATACAGATACCGCAGATAGGTTTGCGGCTGAGCGACATCTGACGACGTATCACATTCACCGCATCCTCACACATATCGGGATCGCCAGGACCATTTCCGAGGAACAGTCCGTCGAAGTCCATCGATGTGTAGTCATAGTTCCATGGCACACGGATGACCTCAACACCACGGTTGACAAGACAGCGGATGATATTGTTCTTCACTCCGCAATCCACGAGCACCACCTTTTTGCCGGCACCCTCATTATAACGTATGATGTCCTTGCAACTGACACGATCAACCCAGTTGACTCCCTCATATTCAGCTGTAGGGATATTGTCGGGTTCATCATCAAATATTATCTTACCCATCATCACGCCATGCTCACGCAACACCTTGGTGAGCTCACGGGTGTCAATTCCCGTAATTCCCGGCACATGCTCGCGTTTGAGCCATGATGCCAAACTCTCAACTGCATTCCAGTGGGAATACTTCTCACTATAGTCAGCCACGATAATTGCCGAGGCATAGATTTTCTCACTTTCCATAAATGTGGCAAGACCATTAGGCTCGACCGAGAATGGAGGCACACCATAGTTGCCCACCAATGGATAGGTGAGTGTCATCAACTGACCTGCGTACGAGGGGTCGGTTAGGCTTTCGGGATAGCCCATCATAGCAGTGTTGAACACTACCTCTCCTGCAACTGGTTGGTCATAACCGAATGACTGTCCGTGGAATTTTGTCCCGTCTTCAAGGACTAACGTTACATTCTTCATTGATTGGTATTTAGAACTTTGTTGAATACTGATATATTTTCTCGTAATAGTTGATAAACGCCTGGTTGACTAATTTCATTCCTCCAGGTGTGGGGAAATTGCCGGTGAAATACCAGTCGCCCTTATGATTGGGGATTGCCTTGTGCAGTCCCTCTATACTCTGATAAACAAGTTCGATTGGAGTGGTCACTCCTGCCGGACGGAGCATTTCCACCATCTTGCGGTTGAGTTCGTCCACAGAGAAGGGCTTGTAGAGTTCCTTCACGCAGCACACCATCTCTGCTTTTGGCTTGAGCATCTCGTCCTTGCAATGGCGATACACATCATCTATGAGCTGGTGCATACCACGCTCCTTAATAAGTTCGATGCACGCACGGAATGCGATAAACTCTTCAAGTCGAGCCATGTCGATACCATAGTAGTCGGGGTATCTAATCTGTGGCGACGAACTGACAATGACAATCTTGCGAGGATGCAAGCGATCGAGAATCTTTATGATACTCTCCTTCAGAGTCGTGCCTCTCACGATACTGTCGTCGATGACAACAAGGCTATCCACTCCACGCTCCAGAACGTCGTATGTGATGTCATATACATGCGAAGCAAGGTCATTACGCGAGTTGCCCTCAGTGATGAAGGTGCGCAACTTAATGTCCTTCCATGCCGCCTTCTCTGAGCGTACATAAGAGCAGAGTATCTTCTCCAGTTCCTCATGAGTGGGTTTATGGTCGAGACTCTCTATCTTCTTTATCTTCAGTTGGTTGGTATATTCCTTGAATCCCTGCAACATACCATAGTATGCCACTTCTGCTGTGTTAGGTATAAACGAGAATACCGTGTGCTCCACATCGCCGTCAACAGCCTTGAGTATGGGTTCCATCAGTTGCTCGCCAAGCCGCTTGCGCTCCTGATATATTTCACGATCGGAACCACGACTGAAATATATTCTCTCAAATGAGCAAGCCGAGTCACCACGGCGTTCCAGAATTTTCTCGATTGATGCAGTTCCGTTCCTTCTCACTATCATGGCATGTCCCGGCTGTAGTTCCTTGATATCCTCAAAATCGAGATCGAAGGTTGTTTGCAAAACAGGACGCTCGCTTGCCAGCACTGCTATCTCCTCATTAATATAATAAAACGCGGGACGAATGCCCCACGGGTCGCGAATTGAGAACATCTCTCCACTGCCAGTAAGACCACACATAACATAGCCTCCGTCAAAGTCGGGCATGGTGGTCTTGAGTACATTGCTCATCAGTACATGCTGGTCGATATAATCGGTTATATCTGTGCCGTGAAGCCCCAGTTCCTTTGCGTCGTCATAGTTGCGTTCCACCTCACGGTCTAATCGGTGTCCCATCCACTCAAGCATTATATAGCTGTCGCTGAAGATACGCGGACACTGTCCCATTGCTGTTATCTTGTCGAATATCTCATCGACGTTGGTCATATTGAAATTACCGCAAAGGCAGAGGTTTTTCGCCTTCCAGTTGTTGCGTCTGAGGAAAGGGTGAACATACTTCAATCCACTCTTTCCTGTAGTAGAATAACGCAGATGACCCATATACAACTCGCCTGCGAAATCTGCGTTATCCTTGGCATATCCAGCATTGGCAATCTGCTCAGGCGTTAGAGATGCAAATCCCTTCTGTACCGTCTTGAATATTTCGGTGATGGCATTGGAGCCTTCCGCTTTCTCACGGAACATATACTCATTGCCAGGAGCAGTGTCGAGCTTGACACATGCGATACCGGCACCCTCCTGCCCGCGGTTGTGTTGTTTTTCCATCATAAGGTATAGCTTATTGATGCCGTACATCCATGTGCCATACTTCTGTTGATAATAGTCGAGTGGCTTCAGAAGCCTTATCATTGCCACTCCGCATTCGTGTTTAAGTTGTTCCATTGTATATTGTAGGTGGGAATTATTCTACTGTTACCGACTTTGCGAGATTTCTTGGCTGATCGACATTCTTGCCCTTGCATACTGCGATGTGATAAGCCAGCATCTGTAACGGTATGGTGGAGAGCAGAGGTTCGAGACATTCTATCGTCTCTGGCATTTCGATTACCTCGTCGGCTATGCGGCTTATGGTGTCATCGCCGGTAGTCACTATTGCTATCACCTTGCCTTGTCGTGCCTTAACCTCCTGTATATTGCTCAGCACCTTCTCGTACATCGCATTGTGTGTGGCAATCACCACTACTGGCATATCCGAGTCGATAAGGGCAATAGGACCATGTTTCATCTCAGCGGCAGGATACCCCTCGGCGTGTATATAACTAATTTCTTTCAACTTGAGGGCACCTTCAAGGGCAACGGGATAACTATAGCCACGTCCGAGGAAAAGGAAGTCGCGGGCGTATGTAAACGACCGGCTCAGTTCGGCTATTCGGTTATTAAGTTTGAGCACCTCTTTCATCTTAGCCGGTATCTCATGCAGCTCCCTCACCACTGCCTTGTATTCTTCCTTACTGATAGTGCCACGCTCGTTGGCAAGCGCAAGGGCAAGCATCGAGAGAACCGTCACCTGACCTGTAAATGCCTTAGTGGATGCAACACCGATCTCTGGCCCTACATGTATGTAGCTACCGGTGTCTGTGGCTCGTGGAATACTCGAACCTATGGCATTGCATATTCCGTAGATAAATGCTCCATGCTCCTTCGCCAATTTCACTGCTGCAAGCGTGTCGGCAGTCTCACCCGACTGGGATATGGCTATCACCACGTCGTCCTTGCTGATGACTGGATTTCGATATCTGAACTCCGAGGCATACTCCACTTCGACAGGTATGCGGCAGAGGCTCTCAATAATCTGTTTACCGATGAGTCCGGCATGCCATGACGTACCACAAGCCACAATCACGAATCTCTTGGCATTGAGCAATTGCTTCTTATAGTCGATGACGGCACTGAGTACAACATTATCCACATCCACGTTGACACGCCCACGCATACAGTTGGTGATACAATCGGGCTGCTCGAAAATCTCCTTTAGCATAAAGTGGGGATAGCCGCCTTTTTCTATCTGTCCGAGGTTGATATCCACTGTCTGTATCTCAGGATTAATCTTTCGGTTGTATATATTAACCACCTCAAGCTCGTGTCCACGGCGTATCACTGCGATATTGCCGTCCTCAAGATACACCACCTTGTCGGTGTATTCAATCAGCGGACTTGCATCCGAGCCGATAAAGAACTCTTCATCGCCTATACCTACTACGAGAGGCGACTGCTTACGTGCAGCAATAATTTGGTCAGGATCGTTATGATCGAGAATTGCTATTGCGTATGCTCCAATCACTTCATGCAATGCCAACTGCACCGCAGTAAGAAGGTCGGTATTCTTTTGTTCACGGATATACTCAATGAGTTGCACAAGCACCTCGGTGTCAGTGTCACTGACAAATTTCACTCCCTTTGAGGAGAGTTTGGCCTTGAGGTCAGCATAGTTCTCAATAATACCATTATGAATAATAGCGAGATTCTTCGACATAGAATAGTGGGGATGTGCATTGAGCGACGATGGCTCTCCGTGAGTGGCCCAGCGTGTATGGGCTATACCCACTGTACCGCTAACGTTCTTGTCTTCACAATAATCAACCAAATTGTCCACCTTGCCTTTCGTCTTATAAACATTAAGACATCCGTCTTCGTTAATCAAGGCGACACCGGCACTGTCATATCCTCTATACTCAAGCCTTCGCAATCCCTTAATGAGAATCGGAAATGCTTCCTTTTTTCCTATATAACCTACTATTCCACACATAAATTTTGTATATAATGTTGTTTTTGTGTGCAAATTTACGGCTATTTTTCCATTTATACAAGAAAATCGGAATAAAATAATAAAAAAGTTTGGTATTTAGATAAAAATGCATTAATTTTGCAGTAAAAATATGTAATTGACTTGATAAATTACCAAATGAAGACCTATCTGTTTCATAAGATATTAATTAGTATTGCTGCAAGCATATTGCTTAATGCTTGCGCTAACCAAGAACGGGAATACGCCCGGAGCAACGAGCAGACCGAAAGATTGAGGATGCTCAACGACTCAATAGGTTATGCTGACGTCAAGTTTCTGCACGTGTGCGACAGTATGCTCAGCAATACTCACGACAGTCTCGACTATTACGAGATTTTCGTGTCAAAAGGTTGTCATTATACAGTATCCAACCCAGCCGACTCAATGCTCTATTATGCCAACCGCACCATCTCCTTCATCAACAGATGCCAGACAATGGGAGAACGGCACTATGGGATAGCAGGCAAAGCCTACTCTCTTAAGGCCACATATTACCACCAACTAAGACAGCACACCGACTCGGCAATATCTTTATTCAAAAAGGCATATTACGCAACACTGCATAGCGACATGAAAGAATGTGCCGCCGACATGGCAGCCAATACGGGTGACGCATATATCTTCAATGATGACCTGCCCAATGGAGCGAATTGGTATCGACGTGCCCTCTTTATCGCCGACTCGCTAAATATGTCCGAGAAATCCACTGCAAGCATATACATGGGATTAGGACGAATCTACACCCAAATGCATGACTTCCCCACTGCTCGCAAATACTACGAGGATGCCGAGAAACGGTATCACATGATGCAACCCAACATGAAAATCTATTTCCTCAACAACTACGGCAACTTCTACTACTATACACACGACTATCCTAATGCCCTGAAGATGTTTCTGAAAATGAAGGAGGAAATAGAACGTCAACAAGGGCCCGGAGGGAACAATGCCAACGACATCAACCTGTGTCGTATTAATCTTGCCGACGTGTATCTCAACTTGGGCAATACCGACAGTGCACGTGTCATGGTGGAAAAGTGCGAACCATTCTTCCGCCAATACGACGTCGAAGCAGCTATTTATTATGTCAACACAATCAAAATCGGTATTTGCATAAAGAACAACAACTTAGGATCCGTCAAGACTATATTGGCGGAAGAGAACTACCGCTATCCTATCGAAAGCCCACTGAAGAGCATCAGGGCAAGATACCTGAAACGCTACTATATGATGATTGGCAACTACAACAAGGCATTGGAGATAATTGAGCAATCACGCAGTGAGGAAGACTCATTGGCTCACAACAAGATGAACATGCGAGCCAACGAGATTATGGTCAGATTCACTGCCGACACACTGAAACTTCACCACCAAATAGCAATCAACAAGAAAAACGACGAAATGAACATCGCCTATCTCACCATAGCCATTTTTATACTGCTCTTGGTTATACTCATGCTCGGCTTTGCATACCTTATTATATATGTACGCAAAAGAAGACTGCAAGAACAACTCAATATGGTGACCATGAAACTCGAAAATGCCCGACAGCGCATATCACCTCACTTCATATTCAATGTACTCAACCAGCAAATTGGACATTCGCATGATAATGACACCACTCTCATCGAAATGTCAAATCTCATACGCTCGAATCTCGAACTTATGAACAAATCCTACATCCCGCTTACAGAGGAGTTGGAATTCGTGGAACACTTTGTGTCAATACAGCAGAAATTAACGAACTCTTCCATACTCTATACCAAAGACTTTAGATGCGACATCAGTAATGTCATGATTCCTGCTATGATTGTCCAGATTCTCGTGGAGAACAGTTTTAAGCACGGACTAAAAGCGGTGGAGGGCGACAAAAAGCTCACAATATCCATTTGGCAGGAGAATTCTGCCACTTACATCACTATCGAAGACAATGGCCCGGGGTTTGACTGCTGCCAACACTGCGGCTCATCCACATTTACCGGACTGAAGGTTGTAAGACAGATAATCTCACTTACCAACAGCAATAACAAGGCAAAGATGAAGTTTGGCATCACCAACATCACATCGCCCCAAGGCACCATCACGGGTTGTAAGGCCACCCTTACCATCCCAAACAATATAAAATACATCAACAACCAAACGAATATTGGCAAATGAGAACCATTATCATTGACGACGATAAAGCCTCGGTAGATACACTGACAAGGAAACTTAAGAAGTTCATGGATATTGAACTTTGTGGTTCGGCCAACACATGTAGTGGAGGCATCCATCTTGCTGCCGACACCAATCCAGAGGTGATATTCCTCGACGTTGAGTTACCCGACCTCTCGGGAATTGAATTCCTTATGCAACTCGACAAAGTTGTTAGGGGATGGTGTCAGGTAGTTATGTACACAGGACATCCCGGATATATGCTGCCTGCATTCCGCCTGAATGCTTTCGACTATCTGATGAAACCCGTCGACGACAGGGAACTTAAGTGCGTGATTACCCGACTTCGCATGAAAAGGGAGAACGAGGAGTCGCCTCTTAACATCTCGGCGGCAAGCATCCCTCATAAAGACAAATTATTGCTCTATACATCTACGTCCGACTTCCGGCTTGTTCACCTACAAAGCATTTGTGCCTTTCAATACAACCACGACATTAGGCAGTGGGAAGTTATTATCGCCGGTATGCCCGAACCTCTCCGAATGAAGCGCAACACCAACTGTGACGACATACTCAATATCGACCCACGGTTTGTGCAGGTAAGCCAAAAGTTTATCGTAAACATTGATTATCTCATTGAGGTGGCAGACAACACTTGCCTATTCTATCCTCCTTTCGAAAAGATAAAACACATCAAGGTCGGAAGGCTCTACCGCAAGCAACTTACCGAGAAGTTCAACGCCATTTAGCGTGTCACTTCTCCGTAAGCGATGCCGTACGCACTCGCGACAGTGTCTCGGGAGTCATCTGCAGCAGACTGGCGATATACACCAATGGAGCCCTCAGCACCAGTTGCGGCTGGGTCTTCACAAGTCGAGCATACCTGTCCTGTGCAGAGGCAAATCTTAGCATGTCAGCTTTCACCTGACTCTGTATCAACGATTCCTCGAGTATCTTGCGATACAGTATCTGTATGTTTACGCTTCGCATGGCAATCTGCTCAAGCGCAAGCTTTGGTATAGCAAACACCACTGAATTCTCAAGCGCCATTATCTGAAGGCTTGTGGGAGCCTCGTTGAACAGGCTTTCTATACACATCACTATACTGTTCTCGGTGGCCATGTGCTCTGTCACCTCCTTGTCGTTTTTGTAGTAGAACTGGCGCATCATTCCCTTGACAATCCACAAGAAATTGGTGCACACCTCCCCTTCCGCAAGAACCATCTCGTTCTTGGCATATTTCATCGGTACCAGTATGCTCTCAAGCATATCCAGCTCCTCATGAGACATCGTACTGTATCTGCGGGCAAGTTCCCTAGCCACATCGCGTTTTGTAATACCTAATGTTGCCATCGCGTTATATAGTTGTTATAAGGTTTAATCAAGTTTAAGCACTGCGAGGAATGCCTTCTGAGGCACCTCCACATTACCTATCTGCTTCATTCTCTTCTTTCCCTTCTTCTGCTTCTCAAGTAGTTTGCGCTTGCGGCTCACGTCACCTCCGTAGCATTTTGCCGTCACGTCCTTTCTCACGCACTTGATAGTCTCTCTTGCCACAATCTTGGCTCCAATGGCTGCCTGAATGGCAATGTCAAACTGCTGGCGCGGAATCAGTTCCTTGAGTTTCTCACACATCCTGCGTCCGAATGTCACTGCGTTGTCCTGATGAGTTAGTGTAGATAGCGCATCCACGGGCTCCCCGTTGAGCAGTATGTCGAGCTTTGCCAATTTCGACGGGCGGAAGCAGTCGATGTGATAGTCAAACGAGGCATATCCCTTGGAGATGCTCTTGAGCTTGTCGTAGAAGTCGATGACTATTTCTCCGAGCGGCAGCATGAAATGCAGTTCCACGCGGTTTCCGCTCACATACTGCTGGTCGATGAGTTCGCCTCGCTTGTCAAGGCAAAGCGTCATTATCGGACCGATATAGTCGGCAGCCGTGATTATCGACGCCCTGATATACGGTTCCTCGATATGGTCTATCATCGTCTGGTCGGGTAGTCCCGACGGATTGTGCACCTCCTTTGCCCCACCCTGTTTGTCGTAACACATATACGACACGTTGGGCACCGTGGTGATGACATCCATATTAAACTCGCGGTCGAGCCTCTCCTGCACAATCTCCATGTGGAGCAGTCCGAGGAATCCGCATCTGAATCCGAATCCCAATGCTATCGACGACTCCGGTTGGAATGTCAGCGAAGCGTCGTTGAGTCGTAGTTTCTCAAGCGATGCCCTGAGATTCTCATACTCTGAGGGGTCGATAGGATAAACACCTGCAAACACCATCGGCTTCACCTCCTGGAATCCCTCGATGGCCTTGTCACAAGGGCGTGCAATGTGAGTGATGGTGTCGCCCACCTTCACCTCCTTCGAGTCCTTGATACCGCTGATGATATACCCCACGTCGCCTGTTGACAGTTCCTTACGTGGTATCATGTCCATCTTGAGCACTCCAATCTCGTCGGCCACATATTCCATTCCCGTATTGAAGAACTTCACCTTGTCGCCCTGGCGAATTGTTCCGTTCTCAATCTTGAAGTAGGCAATGATGCCGCGGAACGAGTTGAACACCGAGTCGAAGATAAGCGCCTGCAACGGAGCGTCCTTGCTGCCCTCGGGATGAGGTATGCGGTCAACCACAGCGTTGAGTATTTCCTCCACTCCCTCGCCTGTCTTTCCGCTGGCACGGATTATGTCACTTGGGTCGCACCCTATCAGATCTACTATCTCGTCTTCCACCTCGTCGGGCATTGCGCTCGGCATGTCTATCTTGTTGATCACGGGGATTATCTCGAGATTATGGTCGATCGCCATGTAGAGGTTGGATATTGTCTGTGCCTGCACTCCCTGTGTGGCGTCCACGATGAGCAATGCCCCTTCGCAAGCGGCAATGCTTCTTGACACCTCATACGAGAAATCCACGTGTCCCGGGGTGTCTATAAGGTTGAGTATGTATTTCTCGCCGTTGCGCGAGTATTCCATCTGTATTGCATGACTTTTTATCGTTATACCTCTCTCTTTCTCAAGGTCCATGTCGTCGAGCATCTGCCCCTCGGTCACCTTGATGGTATTGGTGTATTCCAAAAGTCGGTCGGCAAGGGTTGACTTGCCATGGTCTATATGTGCTATTATGCAGAAATTTCTAGTCTTCTCCATTGATATATCTCAATTTTTAAGTTGCAAATGTACGTAAAAAGTACGAGATAAACAAATATTTTACCTAAAAATTGATATAAAACAAGGATATTTTGGGGAAAATTATTGATTTAGGACAATTTTTTGTATCTTTGCAGCCAAAATTGGACAAATTTAATAAGAAAATAGTAATGAAGAAATCGTTTATTATTGCTGCTTTGGCAGCCATTGTGTTCACATCGTGTCAGGAGTCTTTGGAGGATAAGTGTGCCAAGGAGGCAGCTGATTTCACACGAAAGAAATGCCCGAGTAAGATTGACGAGAATACCGAGATTGACAGTATGACGTTTGACAAGTCAACCCATACCCTCGCCTATTGGTATCGACTGACTGGCAAGGCCGACAATCCCGAAATCTTCAAGCGTGTCAACCTTCACAAGAGCCTTGTCGAGCAGATCAAGAACAGCACATCGCTGCAGTCCTACAAGGATGCCGGCTACTCCTTCCGCTATGTATATAGGTCGCAGAAGGAAAACAAGGTTTATTTCGATGCCACAGTGACGAAGAAAGACTATAAATGAAATTAGGAATGAGGAATTAGGAATTAGGAATTGGCTGCGCATTGACAATTAATTCCTAATTCCTCATTAAATTCCTAATTCCTAATTCCTAATTCCTCATTTAATAAGACCTCACTCTTCCGGCTTCATGTTAGTATAGACGGTCTGCACGTCGTCAAACTCCTCGAGTTTCTCCACCATCTTGTTGATAGTGGCACGTGCCTCGTCGTCCACCTCCTTGAGGTCGTTGGGGATATATGTGAACTCACCACCCACATCCTCATATCCGTCGGCCTCGAGCTTCTTCTGAATCTCGTTGTAGCTTGTCGGCTCACCGTAGATGGTGATTGTGGTTTCGTCCTTGTCCTCGTCGTATTCCTCGTCATACTCCTCCTCCACTCCGAAGTCAATCATCTCGAGGATGAAGTCGTCCATATCCACGTCGGCCTTCTTCTTGAAGGTGAACACGCACTTGTGGTCGAAGAGGAACGACAGCGACCCCGTTGTTCCCATGTTTCCACTAAACTTGTTGAACACACTGCGCACGTCAGCTACGGTGCGGGTGGTGTTGTCGGTGAGTGTATCCACGAACACTGCCACTCCGTGAGGACCATATCCCTCGTAGGTCACGTTCTTATACTCACTTTGATCCTTACCCATAGCGTTCTTGATGGCACGCTCGATATTGTCCTTCGGCATGTTCTCACGCTTGCACACTGCAATAATCGAACGCAGTGAGGGGTTGTTCTCAGGCTCCGGTCCGCCTTGCTTTACGGCAATGGCGATCTGCTTGCCCAGTCGTGTAAATGTCTTGGCCATGTGGCCCCATCTCTTCAGCTTTGCAGCCTTACGATATTCAAATGCTCTTCCCATTGTATCTTATCTTTAATTCTTTAATTCAAGTTTCGTATGTATTAACTTTTGGAGTTAAAAGGAGTTATAAGAAGTTATCGCTCCCTGTGGTCGCTCAGGAAGATAAAAGACAATAGTAATGACCAGTCATAAAACATATGTCATCTATCTCCTTCTAACTCCTTCTATCTCCTTCTATCTACATTTTCTATCACCTCAGCTCGCAATTGAGCTTGCTCTTGAGGTTGGCAATCAGCTTATTCATTATAGCCTCAATCTGCTTGTCGCCCATGGTCTTCTGCTCGTCCTGCAGAATGAAGTTGACGGCATAGCTCTTCTTGCACTCGGGCAAGTTCTTGCCCTCATACACGTCAAAAAGCTCCACCTTCTTCAGTAGTTTCTTCTCCGTCTGAAGGGCAATTTGCTCAATTTGTGCAAACTCCACGCCCTTGTCAACGAGCAATGCGAGGTCGCGACTCACTGCGGGATACTTGCTTATCTCTGTATAAAGCACCTCGTTCTTCTTGGTGGCCTTCATGAGTGCCGTCCAGTTGAGCTCGGCATAATATACGGGGTTTTCGATATCGGCAGCCTTGAGCATCTTCTTCGACAAGATACCCATCTCACCGAGTTTCTTGCCACCGCGGTTCTCGATTGTGATACCTGCGGCAAAGACATCGTTGTCGCTCTTCTTGCGCACCACGGCTCCTGCGGGCAAACCGATTCGGCGCAGCACGTTATCCACGTATGCCACGAGTTCATAGTATGAGGAGTCCTCATTGGGATGTGCCCAACTGCCTTCCACTCTCTTGCCAGTCACCCACAATCCTAAGTGATATTGCTCTTTGTAGGCCAGCATGGGGTTGTCGTTGTTCTTCTTCTCGGGATCGAAGTGATATACGTTTCCGAATTCGAAGAATCTCAGGTTTTGGTTTCTGCGCTTGGCGTTGTGCTCAATGCTTTCCAGTCCGCCGAAGAGCAGAGTTTGGCGCATCACACTCAGGTCGCTGCTCAGTGGATTCATTATCTTTACGCAGTTCTCTAGTGGCCATGCGTTATGGCTCAAGTAGTATGCACCCTTTGTGAGCGAGTTGTTGAGGATTTCGTTGAATCCCTCACCCACGAGCTGCTCACCCACAAGGTTGTGCAACTTATGCTTGCGGTCTTCCTCGCCCTTTATCACAAGGCTACCCTTGAGCTGGGTTGGGATTTCCACATTATTATATCCGTATATGCGCAGGATGTCCTCCACCACGTCGCATGCTCTCTGCACATCCACACGATATGCCGGCACTTCGATGTTGATACCCTCGGCATCCTCGGCTGTAATCTTCATCTCCAAGCTGGTGCATATCGTCTTGATAGTGTCGATAGGTATCTCCTTGCCAATCAGTGAGTTGACATACGAGTAGTCGAGTCTCACTTTCGCGTTCTCTATCGGAGTGGGATATACATCCTTTATCTCCATCGACACCTTGCCGCCTGCCAGTTCCCTGCACAGGATGGCAGCCTGTTTCAAGGCATAAATGGTTGCGTTGGGATCCACACCACGCTCAAAGCGGAACGACGAGTCGGTGCTCAACTGGTGATGACGCGCACTTTTTCTGATCCATGTGGGATGGAAGTAAGCACTCTCCAACACCACATTTGTTGTATTGTCATACGTGCCGCTACCCTTACCGCCGAATATACCGGCAATGCACATCGGTTCCTCGGCATTGCAGATGCTCAGGTCGTGCACTCCTAAGGTGTGCTCCTCGCCGTCGAGGGTGACAAACTTAGTGCCCTCGGGCTGGGTGCGCACCACAATCTGATGGCCTGTCACCTTGTCTGCATCAAAGCAGTGCATGGGCTGACCATAGGCCATCATTATATAATTGGTGATATCCACGATATTGTTGATAGGGCGCAGTCCGATTATCTTCAACTTGTTCTGCAGCCATTCTGGACTCTCCTTCACCTCACATCCCGTAACGCTCACACAGGCATAACGCTTGCAAGCCTCGGTGTTCTCTATAGTCACCTCCACAGGCAGCTCGTTGTTATCTACAACGAATCCACAGCAGTCGGGGCGATGCAGACTTGTCTTCTTGCCATTAGCCACGAGCCATGCATAGAGGTCGCGAGCCACTCCCCAATGCGACAGAGCATCCGAGCGGTTGGCTGTGATGTCAATCTCGATGAGCCAGTCGCTCTCGAGGTTGTAGTATTCAGCTGCGGGCTGCCCCACCCTTGCGTCTTCTGGCAGCACGATGATTCCGGCATGGTCGGTGCCAATGCCTATCTCGTCCTCTGCACATATCATTCCGCAACTCTCCACTCCACGCAGTTTGGATTTCTTGATCACAAACTCCTTGTCGCCATCGTAGAGCACGCAACCTAAGTCGGCCACAATCACCTTCTGTCCGGCAGCCACATTCGGGGCGCCACATACAATCTGTGAGGGAGTTTCGCGTCCGAGGTCAACAGTGGTGACATGCAGATGGTCACTGTTGGGATGCACTTCGCACGTTAGCACCTTGCCCACATACAATCCCTTGAGGCCCCCCTTCACGGTCTGCACCTCTTCTAATGCGTCAACCTCGAGTCCGGTGGATGTCAACGCATCGCACACCTCCTGCGGAGTCAGGTCGAAATCAACGTATTCTTTCAGCCATTTGTAGG
Source organism: uncultured Prevotella sp. (assembly GCA_945830345.1). Taxonomy (GTDB): domain Bacteria; phylum Bacteroidota; class Bacteroidia; order Bacteroidales; family Bacteroidaceae; genus Prevotella. The sequence goes on along the minus strand of CALZYS010000015.1, from coordinate 1,208 downwards.
ATATATTCATCTTTCTATTATATTGTTATCATTAAAATTGCGTGCAAAATTACTATTTTTCCAACAACTACGCAAATTTTTGAGTGATTTTCTTTATTTTTTAGACAAAAAACGTTAAATAGGTTGTCTCATGAGAAAAAATTCCTAATTCCTCACTCCTAATTCCTAATTTCTTCGTACCTTTGCACCCGCTGTCACGAGTTGGCAGCATAAAATTCAAACCTCAATTAATAAAAAAATTAAAGAAAATGGCAACAAGAATCAGATTGCAGCGTGGCGGTCGCAAGGGCTATGCTTTCTATAGCATCGTAATCGCTGACGCAAGAGCACCACGTGATGGTAAATTTACTGAGAAGATTGGTACTTACAACCCTAACACCAATCCTGCCACAGTAGATTTGAATTTCGACAGAGCACTCTACTGGGTTGAGACTGGAGCTCAGCCTTCAGACACAGTGCGCAACATCCTCAGCCGTGAGGGCGTCTATATGATGAAGCACCTTCGTGGTGGTGTCAAGAAGGGCGCATTCGACGAGGCTACCATGCAGAAGAAGTTCGACGCATGGAAGGCTGACAAGGTTAAGGGTGTAGAGGCTGTTCGCGAGAGCGAGGCCAAGGCCAAGAAGGAAGCTGCCGCCAAGGAGCTCGAGGCCGAGAAGAAGATTAACGAGGCAATTGCCAAGAAGGTAGCCGACAAGAAGGCTGCTGCCGCTGCTGCAAAGGCTGAGGCTGAGGCAGCTGCCAAGGCAGAGGCTGAGGCTGCTGAGGCTCCCGCAGAAGCATAATCTTCTATACTCAAGCAGAGTAAAATCAAAAAAATCAAAGCCGTGCTTTAGATACCCTAAAGCACGGCTTTTTCGTCCATAAGATGAAGAATACAAAGTAAAGATCTTAAACAAAACGCAAAGTGTTTTTAGACATGAGCGCAAGATTTAATATAAAGTATAAAAACAAAATTCCGCAAAGTATTGATAAACAACACTTTGCGGAATTTTAGAAGAGGTACCTAGCAGAGTCGAACTGCTCTACACGGTTTTGCAGACCGTTACCTAACCGATCGGCCAAGGTACCTTGTTATTGTTTGCGGGTGCAAAGGTACAACAAAAAAATGAAATCACCAAATTTTTTTGCTACTTTTTTCACTTTTTTATCTCAAACGCAAGGAATCACCCACTTTTAGCTGATAATCCGGCGATAATTTGTTCATT
>CALZYS010000014.1 GCA_945830345.1 uncultured Prevotella sp. | reverse complement strand
TAACCTGCGTACCTTATTATATTAATTAATTTATTAATATATATTAATATATATAGATAAACACCAACTCAGAAACAGAAAAACGACAAAATTTCCAAGTGACATGTGACGCTTGCCCAGAACACCCATCCCTAAAAAGCAAAAAAAATCCGCCAAACATTTGGTGGAACGGAAAATAATGCTTAAATTTGCAGCCGAAAATAATATAATAAATTGTAATTATGCCAGAATTGTTCCGATTTTATGGATACTCATTTTTCTTCTATAGCAGGGAACACGAACCCATTCATGTGCATGTAGAAGGCAATGACGGTTATGCCAAGTAGGAATCGGCAGGTGAAGAATTTGTCTTGAAGGAAACACAAGGAATCAAGGCAAAAGACATGAAGAAAATTGAGTTGACAATAGAAGAGAACAAGGACATCATAATATCACGTTGGAAAGAATATTTCAAAATATAGGAGGAACAGATATGAAGAAGATTTGGTTTGACAGCGAATACATTTATGCAGAGACTGAAGACGGAAGAGTGATGCGTCAGTCGCTATTGTGGTATCCAGCTCTCAGGGAAGCAAACGAAGAGCAGCGGAATGCCTACAAAAAAGGATATGGAGGCTTCCACTGGCGCAATCTTGATGTTGACATCAGCTTCGACAGCTTCTATTATGACGATGCAGAACCGACTCCCCTGCAACGTTTCTTCCTTACTCACAAGGAACTAAATGTTGATGAGTTGGCCCGACGCTCAGACATAACCCCGTCGATGCTGAACCAGTACATCAACGGCTTAAAGAAGCCATCCAAGGAATGTGAGTCGAAGTTAATGTCTCAGATACATTCCATAGGCAAGGAATATTCCACTGTCAGATTCTGACAACCACATTCCGCAAAATACAATTCTCGTTCCGCAAGCTTTTCCCTTTTTCGGCATAAACCCTCTCGCCCAGCTCGCTGCATCCCCGCAACGCAGCCCCTCATTGCTGTAGCTGCAGGGGCTGCGCAGCAAATCAACAATCAATAATCAATAATCAACAATCTAATTTACTCTACAGGGCAAAAAAATCCGCCAAACATTTGGTCGTTTCAAAAATTGTTTGTACTTTTGCAGATGTAAAAACGATAAAAGTAATGATGGATGCCTCGAAGACATATACCAACGACACCTTGACGACAAGCCGCAAGCCTGCCGCCAAATCGGCATCTGCCGCATTACCCCCCCCATTTGTAAATATTTAAGAATTTTAATTCTTTGTATATCAGCACTTTTCGCACTCACAAGCTGCGAAAAGCAGGACTCTGTGCCCTCTGCTAACCCCTCGACCACATTCATCACCAAGACCGTGGTCACTCCCGACTCGCTCCTCGGCGATTGGCAAGTTCTCTCCGCCGTGGTGCCCGTCGGCACATCCTCCATTACAGCCGACATCGCGTGGCAAGGCACGATGGTCGAGTTCACCCCCGACTCCGTCCGTTTCCATCGTCACGACCTCGCCTATCCCGCCTCCTATCCAGGCGAATCCATCGACGTAACTCTCTCCACATATCCCGCCACCTACTCCCCCGACGGCTCGATCACCATCGCCGCCGTCCCCCTCGCCGTCTTCCAAACCGAAGTCGGCACCCTCCTCCTGCGTGGCAAGAACGTGGAAATTGAAATCTCGCGCAGTCCCCATCCGCTGTAGGGTCTTACCTCGTGTAAGACCGCCCTACCGCAGGGCAACCGCAATGTGAAAATGGACTTACATAAAGTAATGTCCCTACATCAAATCGGGACACACTACAAATTAGTAAATAGAGATAATTAAATAACAATTCACCGCCTCCTCCTCCGCAAGGCAAATCCCCCTCGGGGGAGTCAGGGGGCTTAACCCACTGCCAACACCAGACCTCGTGGCTGAAATATGTGTCTGGAAAAGAAGAAATATGAAAAAAATATTTGTTATTATTTGCCTCATGTTTGCACTGACATGTAATGCACAAGAAACAAAAGTATTCTTTAAACCAATAAATGGTATGACATTGTCCACAGTCACCAATTCAAAGGCAAAGTACCAATTTGGATATACTGGTGGAGCGGAGTTTGAATTTAAAGTTCAAGACTGGGCTTCCCTCAGTATCGGTGCCCTGTATGCAATGGTAGGTTGTCGTAATGTCAATAAGACCAATATCAATTGCAGTTTAGAATATTTGAACTTCCCTATATTGGCCAATTTTTATCTATTTGACGGATTCGCAGTGAAAGTTGGATTGCAACCTGGTGTAAAGCTGAGGGCTTATGCCAAGTCTGGTGACGAGGCCTTGTCTATGACAGACTTGAGTACACTTGCTGTTGCCATACCAGCAGGCTTGTCCTATGAGTTTAGGAATTTTGTTTTGGATGCTCGCTATAACTGGTATGCCAACAGAGTCGGCGAGGGAATCAAGGCTCACAATTCAGTTTTCCAACTCACACTTGGATATAAGTTCGAACTATAGGAATAACATCGCGCAGCCTCTGGGAGCGTGGGCGTCTCGCCCGCGGCTGTCGCGCAGCCACACCGCTGCCCCACCATCCGCTGTAGGGTCTTACATCGTGTAAGACCGTCGTCCCCGCAGGGCAACCGCAATGGAAAAACGGACTTACATAAAGTAAAGTCACTACAGACGGATGATAAAAATGAAATATGAAATCAACAATAGATTACAAACGACTGCATCTTACTCCTATAGAAGAGTTGATTGATGCAGACTTTGGGAAGCCAGGGACACCTGAGCGAAAAACATTCGACGAATCGGCTCAACGTTTTGTCGAGGATTATAAACGTAAATGAACTTCTAAATTGTAAATTATAAATTAACAATACGCCAACACCAGACCTCGTGGCTGAAATATGTGTCTGGAAAGATTTAATATGAAAAAGATGTTATTGATTTTATCATTTATGTCGATGGTAAGCTTATTTGCTTTCTCGCAAGACAAATTGTATTTCCATAATGGCAAGATAGCAGAGGGTAAAGTTGTAGAGACAAATGATTTATTCATCAAGTTCATCTACAAAGGTGAAGATGTTGTCAACACCATGGGACGTAATGCTTTAGAGAAAGTAGAATTTGCGAGTGGTCGAATAATGGAACTATCTCAAAAAATAATCATTGAATCACCTTTAGATTATGACAAGGTAAGAGTTGTATATGACAAGAATGAAGTGCTTGGATTAAAATCTCTTGGTCAAATCGAAAAGCATTCAAGCGGTACATGGTCATTTTCTATAACAGCTGGTCACTTTAGTGAAAAGGCATTAAAGAAAATCAGAAAAGAAGCCGCTAAAAGAGGTGGGTGTATAGTGCTTGTATTAAGTTCTCAAAGTAAATCTGGTAATTTGTTTAGTGCTGGACATGCCTCAATGACTAGTGAAATATATACGTATTAGGCGACGTTAACCAACAAATGATTTCGCACTTGCAACAACATCCAGTTGTATTAATAGTCAGTAAAAAATGAATGTATGCCAACGCCAGTCCTCGTGGCTGAAATATGTGCTTGGAATAGAAGAATAAAAGATGAAAATAATTACATCACAAAAAACGCACGTAATTATATGGAATGCAGCATTAATCACTATGCTAATTCTATATACGATAGTATTGGCGTCATGTCAGTTCAAGACAAAGCACCCTGGCGATACATGTGAAGAATGTGATGGAAAAGGAAAATATTAATTTATAAAAAATGAAAACAGGAATATTAATTACAATTGTTTGGGTTGCAGTAATTATTGCTGCTACCATTTTGGCTTATCTGCACATTAAAAAATCCAGACAAAACAAAAAGCTGCAGGAAAAGCGAAGGTGGATAGAACAATTACCTTCGATAGTATCCACATTAGGAGTATTGGGAACATTCGTAGGCATAACAATAGGATTGATTAATTTCAATCCAAACGTGTTGGACGAGAGTATCCCATTGCTTCTTGATGGATTAAAAACCGCATTCTTCACATCATTGGCAGGTATGATTGGGTCATTAATCCTATCAAAATACGTTTCATCTGTTTATGACGATAACGACAAGGGTATATCGGATATCAATATTGCCGCAGGAGAGATAGTAAAAGCCGTTAAGCAGATGAGCGACAATAACGAGAAACTGACAATGGGATTGCTATCTGAGATTCAGAAACAAAGTAACAATCAAACAGCTTTCTATAATACTGCATTAGCCGAAATGCAGAGGACGAGCAGCAGTGTGGAAAAAGTTGATACGAAAATTGAAACACTTCTGCTTCAATCTCAATCTCAAACTACAAGTCTCAATGAACTTGGAAATAATTCAAATAGCATGTTGATATCTATCGGCAATATTGAGGCTAACGGAGAAGCACAGAAAAAGAGTAATGCCGAAATGATAAACTACATGGGCGAAATTGTTGATGCTACGAGCGCAATGGTATCAACCGACGAAAACATTGCTGAAAATGTGAAGTCATTGGGTACAAAACTCCACGACGAGGTTGTTGAGATAGAAGACAAGATGAACGAGACAAATGTATTGTTGAGCAATAAGTTTGACGAGTTCACAGAACTTCTGAAGAAGAGTAATACCGAGGCACTTGTGGAGGTGATGAAGAAAGTGACCGAAGAATTCCAGAAACAGATGAATTCACTTATCAACAAGCTAATACAGGAGAACTTCGACCAACTGAACAAGAGTGTCGAGAAGCTCAACCAATGGCAACAGGAAAACAAGGAGATGATTGCCTCGCTCACAAGTCAATACAAACAAATGGCAACTGAGTTCGAAGGAACATCCACCACATTGACCGCCGTCGGAAACGACACCAAGAATCTTGTAAGTGATGGCGGAAAGTTGAAACTGTTTATAGAGTCGCTTAGCAAAGTACTGATAGAAGACGACAAGTTTGTTGAAATAACCAAGAAGCTTGAAGACACTGTTGATCTGACAAAGAACAACATGACTGAATTTGACCAGGCTACGAGGTCGCTCAATGAATGGGTGCGCAAGCAGCGCAACTTTGTTGATGGAGTTACGACTCTGATAACAAAGCTTGAAGAACTGAATAAGATAAAGGACTACAATGAGCAGTTCTGGCAAGGAACAAAGCGCAGTCTTGAAGAAGGAGTTGGAATAATCACAGAGGGTTCGAAGTCTCTGAATGCACAACTAAAGAATCTCGACGCCCAATTCTACACTCGTCTGAGTGCTACTTTGGCAGAACTTGACACATGTATTCAAGCAATGGTAAACAAATGAAGTAATATATGGCAAAGCATAATGTATGGATGTCAGTGTCTGACTTGATGACAGGACTGATGGTGATATTTTTGTTCATTGCCGTGGCTTATATGTCACAGGTGTCGAAGAATCAATCCGTTTTGACTGAATATGTCGAGACGAAGCAGAAACTTCACGACAAGTTGGTTCATGAGTTCGAAGGCGACACACTTAAATGGCAAATGACAATAGGCAAGGACTTGTCTATGAAATTCAACAATCCTACAGTTCTGTTTGCCCAAGGAAGCTGGCAACTTACACCTCAATTCCAGCAAATCCTTGATGATTTCCTTCCGAGATATTTCGACATATTGCTCAATGACAGCCTAAGGAAAAACATTAAGGAAATCAGGATTGAAGGACATACTGACAATGTGCCTATGCCACAGCTCGACAAAGACCCATACATAGCAAATGTCATGCTTTCTCAGCTACGATCGTTGAGTGTACTCAGATATTTCAGGAATATGCCTGTATATCAGAAATACGATGATAATCAAAAAAGACTGCTTGAATACTGGTTTACGTCAAATGGTCTTTCATACGGCAAGTCTCTTGATAGTAACGGAGAATACACGATAAAGAAGAACACGCCTATTGACTTGGAGCGTTCGCGCCGTGTGGAACTAAGAATAGTGACAACAGGTGAGGAAATATTGGAAAACTTCGTAGAAAAGAATAAATGATTATGGATAAAGAGGAACCTATATACAAGTTTGAAGGTCTCAAAAGTCTGCTTACTTCTAAAGGCTATATCGTCGAGGAAGCAAAAGGTTATCGTGAGATTGAAAACGTGGAAGTGGAGCTGGACGATGTCCGCAACAAGATGGAATTTACCGATGAAGGTATATTCCTTAATGACGACGTGACGAAATCCAAGCAGCAGATATTCCTGTATAAAAGAGACTATTATTTGAGTCAATTTGGTAAACCACGATATCACACACACAGATGTGAGGTAATACAAGATTTCATTAACAAAGGAAGATTCCATGACTATCGCCGTGCCAATACGGATGTAGTGATGGTTAGGGATCGAGATGATGATTATATAGACAAGGAAGTGTCATGTTTGAAGCTATGTTCTTATTGCGCAAAAATGGCAATAAGCTATCAAGGTAAGAACTCGAGCGAATTTGTCGAACTCCTCAAGCAAGCAAAAGATGCCGAAGCTACGCCAAAAAAGAAAGCAGAGGTTGACATATTTGGATATACCAAGGATTGGGAAAAAATCAGCAGGGAATATCGTGAGTCCCACAACTACACATGTGAAGAATGTGGCATAACAATCGAAGATCCATTCGACAGACAATTTATTCAAGTACACCATATAAATGGGGATAAAACCGACAATAGCCCCAACAACTTGAAATGCTTGTGCATTCATTGTCATGCAAAAGTGGACAATACCCACAGGAAGAATTTCAACAGAGGGGCGAATGCCATGCTGCTTGATGGGTTTAATAGAAAATACGGTAATCATATAAACAATGGAGATAGTGATATCGTTCTTGCTTTCTGAATGGAGAAAAGAAATTACTATAGCATGATTAAATGAATAATAAACAATAACAAAACGCCAACACCAGACCTAGTGGCTGAAATATGTGTCTGGAAGAAGATTATGAAGAAATTAATGTTTTTGATGGTGATGGCTCTTATGCCTATGGTATTAACCTCGTGTGGCAGTGACGACGACGACAACGAGCAGGCAGGCAGGATTGTCGGTGTGTGGAAGGAAACGTACTATTGGCATGACGATACCCACAGTTTTCGTGGATGGCAGGGCAGAGGGTATGTGCACGCCTTCAAGTCCGACGGGACCCATATCGTGTACGATGACCCGAAAAGCTACGAGGCGGGCGAAATACGCAAGCAGGGCACGTACTCCTTTGACGGGACGTATCTTGTCGTTGACGGCGGATTCAAGAGGAAGGTCACTTTCACCGAGAATGGAAACGGGTTCGAGTGGGAGCAGACCGCTATTATGGAAAAGTACTGATTAAAGGAATACACATAATTGATAATCGTTTTGATTTTGAATGGTTCAGTAGAATAATAATACAATCGTTTATGGCAGATATGTTCAACAAGCCTCTTACTGAAGAGGACATAAAATATCAACTTATTACGCCTTATCTCGAAAAAGCGGGATGGGACAAATCACACATTCGTATGGAATGGAGCTATACGGATGGTGAGATTATAGTGCGCGACGGATTGAAACATCGTGGAAAGAGGAAGAAGGTTGATTATGTTCTTCTGAGTGATGACAACTACCCTATTGCCATCGTGGAGGCTAAAAGCGGTGAACATGCTCATTACGATGGTATTCAACAAGCCATTGATTATGCTAACGACATTACAATGATGTCGAAGGAGTTTGATGTGCCTTTCGCCTTCAGCAGCAATGGAAGCAAATTCAGATTCTATAATCGTCTTGACAAGGAGCAGCCAGAGAAAGACATAGAAATGAATGAGTTTCCATCGCCTGATGAACTCAAAAGAATGTATGCTGAACTCAACCACATCACTCCTGACGTTGAGAAAGTCATAGACCAACCATATTACACAAGCTATGACGTGTATCCTCCTCGCTATTATCAGCGCATTGCCATCAACCGCACTATTGAACATGTGGCAAAGGGCAACAAGCGAGGATTGCTCGTGATGGCTACAGGAACTGGAAAGACATATACCGCATTTCAGATTATTTGGCGACTGACACAGGCTAACCCAACATGGAAGGTGTTGTATCTTGCCGACAGAAACGTGCTTATCGACCAGACAATGGCCAATGACTTTAAGCCGTTTGGAAGCAAGATGACAAAGATACGAGAGAGGAAAATTGACGGTTCTCATCAAATATACATGTCATTATACACACAGTTGGTTAAGAACGCCGACGAGTTGGAAGAAGGAGAGAAACAACCATACGAGTCGTTTGACAAAGACGCATTCGGCCTCATAATGATTGACGAGTGTCACCGTTCAAGTGTGAAGGATGACTCGCAGTGGAAAGAGATATTGCGGTATTTTTCATCAGCTGTGCAGATTGGTATGACAGCCACTCCAAGAGATGCCAATGGTGGTAGTAATATAGAGTATTTTGGTGAACCTATATTCAAATATTCACTGATTCAAGGTATTCAGGACGGATTCCTTGCACCATACAAGGTTGTGCAATCAACACTGAATAAAGATCTTGAAGGCTATATCCCATTGCCTGACGAGAAAGATTTGTTGGGTCAAGAAATAGATAAAAGCATATTTGTGCGTTATGATTTCGGCAATAATATCCAACTGATGAACAGGCAGAGAGTTGTTGCAAAAAGAATCACTCAGATGCTAAACGAAGTTGGTAAGATGAAAAAGACCATTGTGTTCTGTCCACGAGAGGATGAGGCAGCACTAATGCGCGACTTGCTTATTGAATTCAATAAAAAAGAATATAACAAAGACAACAGATATGTTGTAAGAATCACGAGCAGCGATAGGGTTGGCAAGCAACTGCTTGACAGCTTTATTGATCCATATAGCGACTACCCTGTCATCGCTACAACAAGTATGCTCCTGACAACTGGAGTGGATTGCAAGACGTGCGAACTGATTGTCATTGACAAGGAAGTGGGCAGTCCCACTGAGTTTAAACAGATGATTGGTCGTGGAACAAGAATACACGAGAAAACAGGGAAAATGAGTTTCGCCATACTCGATTTCAGAGGTGTGACAAATAAATTCTTTGAAAGTGATTTTGACGAAATCGATGATAAGAGAGAGTTTTCTGCGAGCAAAAAAAACGATAATGAAGAAAAGCCACAACAAAGCGGGCCACAAGAAGACAATAATAACGAACAACCGAAAAAGTATTATGTCACAGGTGGAGAAGTAAAGATAGTGAATGAGAAAGTGATGTATCTCGGAGCTAACGGACAACTTGTCACAGAAAAATTCACTGACTTCACTAAGAGAAACATACTCGGAAAATATCCTACTCTTGATATTTTCCGTGGAGCATGGGAGAGTGCCGACAGGAAGAAAGCTGTGCTGGACGAACTGAAAGACAACAGTGTTTGGCTCGAAGATATAAAGAAGACTCACCCCGAGTGGGAAGGAATGGATGAGTTTGACATTATCTGTCATTTGGCTTATGGAGAAAAACCACTGACAAGGCGTGAAAGAATAGACAACGTGAAAAAGCGCAACTGTTTTGCCAAATATGGTGAAAAAGCGCGTGAAGTGATTGAAGCACTTCTTGAACAGTATGCAGAAACAGGAGTTACTGACATCGAAAGTCTTAGCGTGCTCGATTTGTCACTGTTCAGCAAGTTTGGCAAGAAGCCAAAGATAATACGTCTGTTCAACAACCGCAAGGGTTATGAAGAAGCAATAAGTGAAATTGAAAACGAACTTTATGAAATAGCATAATATAAACATGGCAGTAAACAATATTATCAAGAGAATACAGAACATCATGCGCAGTGACGCTGGTGTGAATGGCGATGCTCAGCGCATAGAGCAAATGGTGTGGATTTTATTCCTCAAAGTGTATGATGCACAAGAGGAAGAATGGGAACTTGAAAATGAGGAATTTGAGAGTATTATTCCCGAAGACTTAAGATGGAGAAACTGGGCACATTCAAAAGATGAAGAAGGCAAGATAAGGGGAGACGTTATGACAGGAGATTCTCTTCGTTATTTCATTGACAATACCCTATTCCCTGTTCTTCAAGGCAGCAACTCCATCGACGGCAAATACAAAGGAATAAAAGTTGACCACGAAACGCCACGAGGAAAGGCCATTGTAAGGGATGTGTTTATGGAGGCACATCAATATATGAAGAATGGAGTTTTGCTTCGCCAAGTGATTGACGTAATAGACGAGATTGACTTCCTTGACAATAATGATAGCCATCTGTTTGGTGATATATACGAGGATATTCTGAAAGACCTTCAATCGGCTGGTAACGCCGGTGAATTTTACACCCCAAGAGGCTTGACGGATTTTATTATAAAGATGTTGAATCCAAGGCTTGGCGAAAAGGTAGGTGATTTCGCTATGGGAACGGGCGGTTTCCTCGTTTCTGCCTTGAAGTATATTTTTGCTCAATGCGTCTGCTCAGAGGATATTGCAATATATCAAAACAGTGTTGTCGGTCAAGAGTGGAAACCATTCCCATATCTACTATCTGCCACAAACATTATGCTCAATGGCATAGAGAATCCTGAATTATATCACATGGACTCTCTGAATGTTGACCTTAGCCAATATCACGATAGCGGCAAGGTGGACGTTATTGCAATGAATCCACCTTACGGAGGAAGTACTGACGCAATCGTAAAGACAAGATTCAAGAGTGAATATCGATCATCGGAAACCGCCGATTTGTTTATGGTGTTGATAATGGAAAGACTTGCGAAAAATGGAAGAGCTGGTGTTGTGGTACCTGACGGATTCCTTTTTGGCAACGACACTGCCAAGATAAACATCAAGACGAGGTTGCTGAAAGAATTTAATCTGCATACAATAATACGTCTTCCAGGAAGTATCTTTGCGCCATATACAAGCATTGCAACAAACGTGTTGTTTTTCAATAATGAGGTTGCAGATGACGCACCAGAAGGATACAGTACAAAAGAGACATGGTTTTATCGTATGGACATGCCCGACGGATATGTGCATTTCAGCAAGTCTAAGCCTATGAAAATAGAGCATACGGAAGACATTCAGGCATGGTGGAACAATAGGCAAGAGATCATTATTGGAGAAAGCAACATAAAGTCAAAGAGTTTTAGTCCGATAGATTTAGTGGATAATGGCTTGAATTTTGACCAATGCAAGTTTCCGAAGGAAGAAGTGACAATTCTCACTCCAGAGGAACTTCTTAAGCAATATTGGAAAGAAAGAGAGCATATTGACTCAAAGATAGACGAAACGTTGAGAACGATAGAATGTATTCTTGGAATTTCAGACAAAGGATAATATGATGAACGGACAGCAACTGAAAAACTCCATATTGCAGCTTGCCATCCAAGGTAAGCTTGTGCCTCAGGACTCAAACGATGAGCCAGCATCAGCACTTCTCTCACGAATACGTGAAGAGAAGAAGAGGCTCGTGGAAGAAAAGAAAATTAAAAAGGACAAACCTCTTGCTCCTATAAAGGAAGAGGAAAAGCCTTTTGAGATTCCTGAGAGTTGGGAATGGGTGAGATTGGGGGAAGTTACAAGTTTATATATTGGTAAAACTCCTGAACGCGGTAATGCTGCATTTTGGAGTGAGAACGACTACCCTTGGATTTCCATCTCAGATATGACCGAATATGGACATATAAAAACAACAAAAGAAAGTATATCTAAAAAAGCAGCAGTCTCTTGTTTTAAAAGGATAAGTCATGTTGGCTCATTAATAATGAGTTTTAAATTAACTGTTGGGAGAACGTCAATAATAGACATTGATGCCTTTCATAACGAAGCTATTGTTACAATAGATAGATTATGCGATAACAATAATTATATAAGAGATTATCTATTCTATCTTCTTCCACTATTGTCAAATATGGGAGATTCAAAAGATGCAATTAAAGGTAAAACTCTTAATTCCACAAGTCTCAACAATCTTATAATCCCTCTCCCCCCCCTTGCCGAGCAACACCGCATAGTGGAGAAGATAGAAGAGCTATTACCATTGGTAGAAGAATATGACGAGGCTCAAACAAAGTTGAATAAACTGAATAATGAACTTCCGGAGAAACTTAAAAAGAGTGTTCTCCAGCAAGCCATTATGGGAAGACTTGACACTCGTAACGACAAAGACGAGCCCGCATCAGCACTTCTCGCACGAATACGTGAAGAGAAGAAGAAACTCGTGGAAGAAAAGAAAATCAAAAAGGACAAACCTCTTGCTCCTATAAAGGACGAGGAAAAGCCTTTTGAGATTCCTGAGAGTTGGGAATGGGTGAGATTGGGAGAGATCTCAATTATTGCAAGAGGTGGTTCTCCAAGACCAATAAAGGAATATCTTACAGATTCAAGTGATGGTATCAACTGGATAAAGATTGGAGATACGGATAAAGACGGTAAATATATTAACTCATGTAAGGAGAAAATAAAAATCGAAGGATTAAATAAAACTAGAAAAGTATATCCTGGAGATTTCTTGTTAACAAATTCCATGAGTTTTGGACGTCCTTATATTACAAATATTGAAGGATGTATTCATGACGGATGGCTTTCATTGTCTGATTATGAAAAGTGTTATTGTTCAGACTTTTTGTATTATTTATTATTATCACCATATGCAAAGAAACAGTTTGGATCAAAAGTTGCAGGAGCGGTAGTTAAGAATCTTAATACAGATAAAGTTGCAGACTCAGTATTTCCTCTCCCCCCTCTTGCCGAGCAACACCGCATAGTGGGGAAGATAGAAGAACTATTGACTATGATAGAAAGATTGAAACAAAAATAAACATATATAGACAAACACGATAGGCGTCGTCTCGTTTTCTTAGTGGAGAATCTGGTAAATTCAAAATAAGTACAAGAAGCGGACGGACAGAACGCTCATCCTGTAGTCTGAATGACTACGGCGTGAGGAGGATGACTGCGTCCTTACTTGTACAGGTTTACCAGAGCCTTCCACTTGGGGATAAAGGCATCGCCTCCGCCGTTTACAATTGATTTTCTTCATTAATAAAACATCATATATGGAAGGAATTACAAAAAACGTCGAAAGAGTTATGAAAGTAATGGATTTGTTTGCTGGTTGCGGAGGCCTCAACATTAATGCCCTATCGTCAAAGGTGGCATTATGGCATTTCTGCACCAAGGAATTTCGCAAGCGTTCTTCGGACATTCAGATGGAGAAAGACATCATTGTAAATAGTATTGTAGATAACAATGGTTACGACTACGATATGTTAGCCGCTGATATTCAGAAAGGAATAAAAATATTGGAAAAGGAGAAAATAGATGAAGGAAAGGTATTGATTGAGAACGAGTACTGGGATTGTTATAATAACAGATATAGAGAATGGACTTCTGGTGAAGTTATTGACAAGGACAACGAGGCATATAAAGATAATTCATTCAATAAAAATAAGGAAGTCAATAAATCTCATGAAAATCTTCTTGATAACGCAGACTATATATATGGTAGGGTAAAAGATGAATTGACTGGTATATATAATATGTTAGTTGAATTGAGTGATTATCAGGATAAACTATGTGACGAACTTGACTCAAAATATGAAGCTATCTGCAAGAGATATAAAGAAGGAAGGTGGAAAGATGACAAAGAAAAACTAAAATCCGTCATTTTTGAAACACTAAATGGCTTGGATGATAATGAACAAAAAATGATTGCAATTGAACATTGTATTAATAGCAATAAGAAGAATTATAGTCGCTATGAAAAGGAATTTGTAAAATCTAAGCATCCTGCAAGATATCTTTTCGATAACAGGAAAGAGATATCTGAAGAATGTATGTATTCCTTGATACAGGCTAGGTATGTGGAAGAAACACTCGAAAGTATAAAAACGTATTTCATGCTTAAAGGAGAGTCAAATTACCCACATTTGTTTAAAGACCTTGCTTCTTATAAATTTGTAACAACAATATTGCCGTCTATACTAGAATACGATGCGTTTGAAACAATATATAAACGCCTTGGAATACTTCTTGCATGTCATGATTTAGGGTTGACAAAATGGGATTCTAAACTATGCGTTAGCTCTTTTCGTACATTAGTAAACGAAGCATTGATTCATCAAGAAGGCAAAGAGCCTAATCCAAGGACATACACAACATACTATAAAAAATTGTCGGAAAAGAGATTTCATAAGTTATTGAAAAAAGATGGGATCACGGATGAAGAGAAACAAACTATCGACAATTTGAAGGATGGTTATCATTTCGCTTTGTCATCACTGTGCCTTGCATTGGATAGAAAATATCCTCCATCAGAATTAGATTTGCCTTCGGAGATGAAAAAGCTGCATGCAGCAGCTATTTATCCAAAGGATTTGCATGACAAGAATCGCAGCCACATAGACCAGAAGACGATCAATAGATACCGAATGGTTGTCAACGGGGATGTGAAAGAATTCGTGTATTTCAACAAAGACATATAAGATTTTCATTATTTCGTTTTAGTGATGAAAACGGAGTAATTAAGCGAAATAAAATATCCTGTTCAAGGGGTACGGACAAAAGTCTGTATCCCTTTTTTCGTATTGGATAAGTTTCTCCATTTGGCTTGCGAAACACAAAAAAAAATCTCAGAAAAAATTCCGAAATTTGCAGCGAAAAATTAATAACCGGCGCAAAGGAACCTGGTTCTAAGTGCCATAAACATTAAGAAATATGAACAAGACAGAAAACAAGATGCCATCGGTGCAGCAAGGCTGTGAGATGGACGAGGCCATGAAAAGATGGCTTAAGACGGGAGAGTTGCCAACAGTAGAGGATGGCAAGAAGTTCGACAACGACCTGAGAGATCAGAATCCGGTTGATTCGGTTGCGAGAACTGTGCTGGAGAATGTGGAATCGCGCATTACTGATGACCTCTATAAAGATATCTTAGAGTCGTTGCGTGGTTTCACTGATGACATCCAGCTTGAAATCGCCGACGATGTGTTGGATTATGTATGTCACAAGTGGGTGCATAAGACCAATCTTAAGTCTGTTGACACTCTGTTGTTTGGGATGTATGCAAGAATCAAGGAGCAGCATGACAATCCCGAGAAGTTTGGATTACATATTGTTTAATTAAATACATGGATTTTTATGGGAAATACTGTAAATTTTGGAAATTGTGATCTGGTATCAGTGGATTACATGCCAGGTAGAGTAGTAGAACAATCGAAGGGCGCTGTGAAATCAGAGAACGACCTAGAAGTGCTCGTAGAAATGACATTAAACGCAAAAGAGGTTTATTTTCTCAATTGGGGTGAAACTCCCGAAAAGGATGTTGCAACTGCGTGTCTTCTCGTCGTTCCGAACGAGATGGTATCGGCAAGAGATATTTTTAATCTGACTCAATCAAGTCAAGCTCTGATGACGTTTGGCCCAATTGAAAAGGGAAAGCTCTTGATGGGCATGGCGTGGTAGAAAAATAATGGTGGCTGAAAAGGCAGCCACCTTAAATAAAAAAAAAATGGAAACTATTTTGGAAGAAATGATGGTCAGATTATCTGCCCTGAAAAATGAAGCTGATGAAATAGCTAAATTGGCAAAGATAATGGCAAGCAAGTCAATTGTTGGTGGCGAGCAAATGGTTGAAGAATTGGAAAAAGAAGATTTAATTCGTAAGGCCATTCTTGAATTAAATGATGTCTATTATTACTCATCCAAGGGTATAAGATATTTAATCAAGTATTCATCCGATTGGATAGCAGTTTTTAGAATATTGGCGGATTGGGGATTCTTTAAGGAATGCTCTTTCAATAAGTTCGAGGAAATGTGCTTCAAGATTAACTCAGAATTGCGTTATCCAGTCGTGAGTGATAAATTGCGTTCCGGCTATTATGGCTTATTTAAGAGTCCATTATCTAAAAAGATAATATTGACTGACCTTCATAATAAACAAGGTCAAATTAGAAGACTTACCATAGCGTTTGAGTTTGAGAATGTCTTTAAGGCAATTTGCAAAGGTGAAGAGCCTGTCGTGAAAGAAATAATCCCTGTATGGGAATCTGATGATATATCAGAATTCAGGAAATTCACCGAGAGATATAAATCAAAGGAACGTAGTTTCTTCATCGGTTCAAAATAAATATAAGTATATATAAATAATGACCAGTATGAGATTATCAAAGAATTTTACGTACGAAGAGCTAATCCACTCTAATGTGGCGGAGCGCAAGGGACTGAAAAACAGGCCCAAGACTAAGGAGGAGGAGAAAAAGGTGATCGAGAACCTGAGGGCACTGTGCATCGAGGTGCTGCAGCCGCTTAGGGACTATCTCGGCAAGCCGGTGGTGATTTCGAGCGGGTATCGCTCGGAGGAGGTGAACAGGATGGTTGGCGGCGTGAAGGGCTCGCAACACCTGAGAGGGGAAGCGGCGGATATACACGTTGAAAATACGGAACATCTGCTGAAGATAATGCACTTTATAATGGATGAGACGGACTTCGACCAACTCATCTGGGAAAGAGACAAGGCTGGAACGCAATGGGTGCACGTGAGCTACCGACGCTACGGGGTGAACAAGCACCAGGTGCTGAGCAGTAAGGAATTATTATTCACAACAAAAAAATAATGTATTATGAGAAAATTGATTAATGGTGTTGACTTGACCTTAGTGGTCAATGACGAGTGCGAGCAGACGACTCGCAAAGTGATGAACGGTGCCTTGGACTTCAACAAGACAGGGACTAAGGCTACGTTTGTGGAGGCGGCTCCACGAAGGGCACACACAAGGAACACGAAGGTGTGGGACGGCGAACTGCTGTCGATGATTGTGAAGCCCAACGGAGCGTATCAGGTGCACACGAAGAACGTGAATCCATTGACGGTGGAGAACTTCGTGCAGAGAATGTATAATGAGGCGTGCGCAGTGATGATTAAGGCGAAGAATAATTAGGAATTAAAAATTAAAAATTAGGAATTAGGAATTAGGAATTAGGAATTAAAAATTAAGAATTAGGAATTGCTGCGCAAACCGAATGCAGAGCCGAGCTTGCTCGAGCTATGCTGAGGTGAAGCCAGCAATCGACGAAGTCAATTAAGAATTATGAAGGTAATGGCAAAAGTGATTGCTCAGACGCAGCCGGTGGCTGTGCAGAAGCAGGATGGATCTTCCATCCAGAAGGGAATGATTGTGGTGCAGGAGATTGGCGGCAAATACGACGAATCGTATGCGGCAACGCTCTTGGGTAATCTCGCCACGACGAAGTTCACTCCGGGGGACATCGTGTGGGTGGCTATGAGATTTCAGGCAAAGGACTATCACCCTAAGGTGAACGGAGTGCCTGACACCACAAGGACGGAATATCTGCAGGACATCATGGTGCAGGACATCGTGAGGGTGGCAGTAGATAGTAATGAAGTGTTTTAACAAGAAAAAGATAGTATGAGAAAGGAATTCACACCTGTAACAAGCATCACCGAGCGGGACCTCCCGCCGGTGTTGCGAATATTCTGGAAAATGGCGGTGATAATGGAGTTCAAGATTGCCTGTCTGATCACGGCATTGACATGCTTCTGCGCCATGAGTCCAAGACTGAGATTTCATTATTTCTTCGACGGTCTGATGAAGTGGCATCATCTGCTGATACACGCCATCGTGATCGGACAGAGCGGCGACGGAAAATCATTCTCCACCGACTTACTGTCTTTGCTGATGGAACCGCTGCTGAAGCGCGACAAGGCTGAGGAGGCCAAGGAATTGGAATATGCCGAGAAGAAAAAGGCAAAGGGCGACAAGTGTCAGGAGAAGCCGCCTGTGACGGTGAAGATTTGTCTGAACAAGGTGACGAAGAACAAGATGGTTAAACGTGCTCACATGATGGTGAGGAAGTATGGCGAACCGCTCACGTTCATGCTCTATACCGACGAGCTGTCGTCGCTGATTGAGCGCAGGGGAAGCTATGGCGACCTCAGGGATATGGCCAAGCAAGCGTATGACTATAACTCACTCACGAGCACTGACACAAACTGTGACGCGAGCTACAATGCCACGGTGGACATCAACTGGTGTTGTATTTGGAACACGACGCCGTCTATCTTGTTTAAATATATGGACAAAGACGCTATCGAATCGGGTAATGTCAACCGCTCGATATACATGCCCCTTGGCGACCTGCTGGCAAATACCACGACTATAAACAAGGAATTCAATGACAATGACATGGAGCTCATCAAGGAGACACAGGACAAACTGATGAGGGAGACGTATGGCGAGGATGACTCGCTGATGCCGTTGATCGACGTTGATATGTCGTGGCTCTTCACTGCCGAGAAGCGTTGGTGCGACTATCAGGTGGAGATGGTGAGCAAGAGCGGTTCGTATGCACGCAACTCATTCTACAAGCGTTGTTCGGTGACGGCGGCTCGACTTGCGACGATGATTTATCACCTATGGGGTGAGGACCCGTCGAAGCAGGCTAAGGTGAGGAAGGTGTATTACTTCTTGGCTGACTATATCCTGAAATGGCAACTGGCCTTGTTCGGAAGGAAATACGAGAAGAACATCGTGGTAATCGACAACGAGGGTGACCAGTGCTTCGTGTCGGGCAACACCTTATACGACAAGATGCCGAAGAGATTCACTCGTGATCAGCTTGAGGCTAAAAGAAATGAAATGGAATTAGTGACGGAGACGAGGAAGACTCTGTACGTGTGGCTGAAGAAAAGGCTCATCACGAAGGTGGAGGACTCGGAAACGGAATTGTTCGAGAAAAACTTCTGATTGTTTATAGGCCACAGATTAACACAGATATTTAAACCACAGAGATAAAGAGAAAAAGAGTTTTAATGCTATATAGAGTTGGTCGCAAGCGACTGAGGGCGCAGAGCCTCCATACGGCAGACATAATGCGCAGCACTCTGAGAACTCAAAAGCCAAAGGCATTCAAACTCTTAAGAATATGATATCTCTCAAGCTCTTAAACTCTGTGGTTCAAAATTACTTGCAAAAGTTGAGAAGATTAATATGAAACAGGAAGATATCAAGAAACTGAGAGAGCTGCCCATAGTAGGGGTGGCTCTCAATTTGGATATGACGGTGAGAGGCAACAAGGCATTGTGCGTGAATCACCTGGAGCGTCACATGTCACTTCATTTTTCGCAAAAAATCAACAAGGGAAAATGCTTCAGTTGCGGGTGGACATGCGACACAATATCACTGGTGGAGAAGGTGAAGGGAGTGGGATTTGTGGAGGCATGCAAGTGGCTCGCTGACAAATACGACCTGATAATCAACGGATTACACACAAGCGAGGAGAACACCGCCATGAGGGAGCAAAAAGCGGAGATGGACTTGGGCTATCTGCAACGACTGATGGAGCGACCGAAAATAACGTCACTTGCAAGGCGATTCTTAGTGGAGGAAAGGCATATTTCGACCGACGTGATAAGGAAAATAGGCATATCGAGCATCGATAGGGACATAACAATGAACGGAAAAATAGACGGACCATGGTATAACGCCCCTGCCCTACTGCTGCCATACACCGACGAGAAGGGCAAACTGCTGAATGTGCAGGCAAGATACTTGGGGAGCGAGAAGAAACCACGATTCCAATTTCCGAAGGGGTCGGTGTGCTCGATATTCAATCTGCAGGAGGCTGCCTCGCTCGGGGAGAACAAGACGCTGTATATCAGCGAAGGACCGACTGACTGTCTCGCACTGCTGTCGAGCGGAAGGAAAGCCATAGGGATTGCATCTGCCACCACGCTCACATACGAAGACAAGAAACGGCTGAAGGAGCTGCTGCCAAAAACCACCACATTGGCTTGCTATCCCGACAACGACAAGGCTGGGGAAACGCTCTACGGCGAACTGGTAAAGATGGCCAACGACATGGGGCTGTGCATTGTGAGGAAGCAACTGCCCGAGGGATGCAAGGACTTTGGGGAAGCGTGGAGGGGGATGAGGGATGAGGGATGAGGAATTAGGAATTAGGAATTAGGAATTGGCTGCGCATTGGCATTTCATTCCTAATTCCTAATTCCTAATTCCTAATTAAAAAAAATTCCTAATTCAACTCAAATATTCCCGTAGGGGTTTTGCGCTTGAGCACTTCGAGCTGGAAGTCCTTGCCGACGATGATGCCATAGGAGCGGAGGACGGCCTCAATGGTCTTGCGGGCAAGTTCGGGATGGTTGTTCTCCTCGCTGAGATGGCATAGCCACACCTGCTTGAGACGCTCGGTCATGTTCTCGGCAAGGGCTGTGGCGCAGTCCTTGTTGCTGAGATGTCCCTTGGGGCCAGAGATCCTTGACTTCAGATGTATGGAATAAGGACCACTCGCCAGCATTTCCTCGTCGTAGTTGGCTTGTATCACGAGATAGTTAGCATTGGCGATATGCGGCTTAATCTCGTCGGTAATCTCGCCGGCATCGGTGACGATGCAGAACGTAGCGCCCTGGCACTCTATCTCGTATCCCACATTGTCGGCACTGTCGTGAGGCACGGCGAAAGGAGTGACCCTGAACTCGCCCACCTCGCAGGTGACACCTTTCTCCACCACTCGCTTGAGGTCGGCACTCACCTTGCGCTTGACGCAATAGTTGCGCTCTATGCCATGGTGCACCTCCGAGGTGGTAAATACGGGGATATTGTAGTCGTGACTGATGCTGCCAACACATTTCACATGGTCGGCATGGTCGTGGGTGATGAGTATGTTGTGCACCAACGACATACTGATGCCATAGTTGCGGAAATACTCCTTCATCTTTCGTCTTCCCACTCCGGCGTCTATGAGGAGTCCGTCGGTGTCGGTAAACAGTAAGTAGCTATTGCCGCTACTGCCGCTACCAAAGGATATGAATTTCAACATATATATTTAATTTTTATTTTTCAGAAGTTAAAGACATCAGAAGGGCAAGCCCACGGCAAAATGGAAGGTGAGGTCGCGACTGAGCCGCGGATGCACTATCGGATAATGCGTGGAGCCTTGTTCCTTGTAGGCGGGGTTGACTGCCTTCATGCCGAAATCGAATCTCAGGATGAAGAAGTCGAAATTGAGACGCAGTCCCAATCCGTAGGCCACGGCGAGATCCTTCAGGACATGATTGAAGCGGAACTGTCCGCCTGGCTGGTCGGCATAGTCGCGCAGTGTCCAGATGTTGCCTGCATCGAGGAACAATGCGCCATTGAACTTCCAGAAGAGCCGTGCCCTGTACTCCATGTTGAGGTCGAGCTTCATGTCGCCAGTCTGGTTGATGAAGTCAATCATACCGTCCTTGCCGGCAAAGCGTCCGGGACCGAGCCCCCTGACCGACCATCCCCTGACACTGTTGGCTCCACCCGAGAAATAGCGTTTCTCGAAGGGCAGAATATCGCTGTTGCCATAGGGATAGGCTATACCGAGACCCACATGCAAGACGAGCTGGTTGTCATAATCAAACCTGATATACTTGGTGTATTCCAAGTCGGCTTTGACATATTGGGCATAGGCGATGTCGAAGATCTTGGTATATCCGTTCTCTTTCTTTCCGGCATTCAGGGTCTTGGCAAACAAGTGGAGCACATTGCCCGCAGTCTCCACTGCCACCTTGAAAGCATTACTGCCGTTGTTGTATGCCCACCCCATACCAAACTTCATGATGAAGAGGTTCTCATAGTTGTATCTGAGAATGGCATTGCGATTGGTGTCATCCTCAAGATAGTCGTGACGGAAGGTGTCGGATATCCACGGCATGAAGACGTAGTTGAGGTCGAGCAGGTCAATCCAATAGCGGTCATGGTGGTTGACATAGTTCCACTTGTATTTCCATGCCAAGGAGAGGACACGACGATGGTATTCGGGGCGGTTCTGAAGGTCGTACATAAGCGAGAGTTCGGACGACGACTGGGTGCTCCTGACAGACGGCATGGCGATGAAGGGGGCGATGAATCGCGGAAATTGGAGTTTGGCCTCAACACTGTATTCGACGAAATCCTGATTGCTATATCCCTCCAATCCCTTGATGTTCTCGTAGGCTCCACGCAGTTCGAGACTGAGCAGTTCGCTTCCCCTGAACAAATTGCGGTGCTGATAGGTGAGCGATGCGGCAGCGCCGAGGTCGCCTGCTGTGTTGGTGCCTTCGGGCTGGAAACTGATGGAATGGGGCTTGTTGGCGGTGAGCTGGATATTGCAGTCGAGTTGCTTGGTAGCCTCATCCTCGACAAAGGATATATTGGTGTATTTCACTGCCTGGAGACGCCCGAAGCGGTTGTAGGTGGTCTGCAATTCCTTGGCAGAATATGGTTTTCCGGGAATGATAAAGGTATTGTTTCTGAGCACCGACGCCCTAAGTGGTATTCTGTCGTCATCGGGGTCGCCACTCATATAATTGATGTCTCTGATGGTATATACAGGATGTGCCCCAATGCTGTCGCGACTGACAGGATAGGGATGGAGCACCAATGTGAGATTCACCTTTGGCACGCCTGCCACGGTGTCGGCACGATAGGTGATGAAATCCTTATTGAAACGATAATAGCCCCTGTTGACAAGAAACTCGGTGATACGTTTGCGCTCACCGTCGAGGTTGGACACGTCGAATCGTTCGCCTGCCTTGAGGAGCGAGCCATTCCAGAGCATTTGTCCAATACGCAGCAGACTGTCTATGGCTGCATCCTGTATGTCGTAGCTCACTTTGTTGACGTTATATGCCACTCCTGGATGGAGTATGTATGTGGCATTAACCACCTTTTTTTTCTTTTGTGTGAGAAACATGTCAACCCTGCCGCCAAGGTAGCCCTCGTTGCGAAGCAGTGAGGCAAGGTCGTTGCAGCTCTGTTGTGCCTTGAGCGTGTCGAACACGACCGGAGCCTCGCCCATCGACTGCAGTGTGCGGTTGAGCCATTTGGAGGTGTCGCGTCCGGCAAGCGAATAAATGCCAAGGGGCACCTTGAAGGTGGAAAACCAGCGTTGATTGCCTCGCTGACGGACGTAAGACTTGTATTTAGACGTGCTGACATCGGGATATCCCTCGTCCTTCTTCACCTCCACCTTATTGAGCATACTATATCCGTCGGAAACGAATTTCGTTCCCGAGCAGGAGGCAAGCAAAATGCCCACCAAAAGCAGATTTATGAGTCTTTTAATGCACATTATTCGAATTTCGCTTGCAAAGTTAAAACTTTATTTGTAACTTTGTGGCAAAATTGCAAACTAATTATATATTTTTACGAAAAATGATTGGAAAAAACACCATAAAATGGATTAATTCGCTCGAGATGAAGAAAAATCGCAAGCGCGAGGGACTATTTGTGGCCGAAGGCCCGAAGGTGGTTGGCGACCTCATGTCGCACTTCGGTCTGCACTCCGTCTTTGCCACCCGCGAATGGCAAGGGGGAGAATGTTTGGGCGAAAATGTGAGGTATCATTTAGTGGATGACAACGAACTCAGGCGATTGAGTTTCCTGCAACATCCGCAACAGGTGATGGCGGTGTTCGAAATGAACAAGGAAGAGAAGGTGGAAGTGGCGGAGGACCGACTGACACTTATGCTCGACGGAGTGCAGGACCCTGGCAACCTCGGCACGATAATAAGAATAGCCGACTGGTTTGGCATCGACTCGATAATATGCTCTCCCGACACTGCCGATGCATACAACCCCAAAGTGGTGCAGGCAACGATGGGCAGTCTGGGAAGGGTGAGCGTGACGTATGCCCCACTCGTTCCACTACTCTCATCCTTGCCTGAGGAAATTCCGGTTTACGGCACACTGCTCGACGGCAAGGACATATATCAGTCGGAACTCACACGGGGCGGGGTGATAATCATGGGCAACGAGGGCAACGGCATCAGTGAGGAGGTGAGACAAAAGGTGACACGCAAACTGCTCATACCAAGATTCCGCCAAGGCGAGAGTGCGGAGAGCCTCAACGTGGCTGTAGCCACCGCCATCACCTGCTCGGAGTTCTGCCGTAGATAATACAGGTGGTGAGGAAATAGAACAACGCCTGAGCCCACAACGCCACGACATGGGGCAATATGTCGGACAGGGAGGCTCCCATCTCGCTGAGACGCACAAATCCCTGAATGCCAAAGGTGGAGGGGAAGAGCCACGACACCGACTGCCACCACCACGAGATGTTGCTCTGGGGCCAGGAGAGTCCGGAGATGAACATCAGCGGCACCGACATGAACACGACGATGAGAATGACGTTCTCGCGGTATCTGACGACGCTCGTGACTGTCATGGCGAAGAAGATGCACGCTAAGATGAACGGCACGAGCAATGCCACCATATCCCAAGGTCGGGCTATCTGAATAAAACTAAACAGACGGGGGACGACACACGTGAGATAGGCCGACATGACGGCATAAATAAGGAAATAGACCAACGACTTGCCTATAACAACGGAGAGGAACGAGTCGGATGGTCTTTGGGGAGTCCACAGGCGTCGATGGGGGTTGCGCTCGCGCTGAGTGCCGGTGATCATACCAATGCCGAGGGCAAGCGTCTGCTGGATGATGAGCATGAGAACGGCGGGAAGGATAAACGTGCCGTAGCCCTGGGCGGGATTGAAGATAGCCACCTCGGCAAAGGGTTCGCCCTTGCTCTTCATCTGCAGGTCGGCATTCATATCTCCTGTAACCGCCATTGCCGTGACATAAATAGCCTTGTAGGCCAAGAGCAGACTCATGTCGCAATAGACGCTCACCGTGGCCTGTTCGCCGCGGCATAACCTACGGTCGAAATCCGAGGGGATATATATGATGCCAAATGCATCCTGAGAAGCCATATAACGTTGCGCCTCGTCGAGATTGGGGACATAGGCTACCACACTCACATCGGGCGAGGCATCCATCTTATGAGCCAACGTGCGGCTCGTCTTGGAGTGGCAATCGTCAACAACTACCACGGGCACATCCCTCACCGTCTCGTTGTTGTAGATCCACGAGTAGAGAAGGGGATATACCATCGGCACAAGGATAAAGAACATCAACACTCCCTCATCCTTAAACACTGTCCTTAATTCACTCAATAAATATCTCATTCCTAATCCCTAATCCATATACACAAACTGCATCATTGCCTTTTTGAGTCGTCCTAAGAGCGGCAGGGGCAGAAGGACGAATGCCAACAGGCACACAAGATGAATCCAACAGAAAGAGAGCGGATAGCCGCTGAAGACTGACGTCTGATAGACGACAAAATAATGGCGCAAGGGGAAGAGCCACGCGAGAGACTCGAGAGCGGAATCCATAGCCATCACGGGGAATGCCGTTCCCACCATCGAGAAACTGAGCACTGCCCACAGCGAGCACATACTCATCGACATGCGCATCGACGGCAGCAGCGAGAACATGAATATGCCAAAGCCCTCAGCCGCCAACACCGACAGGACTCCAAGCAAGAGGATGACGTGCCATCCGCCTTGGTGAGGAAATCCCATCACGCCATATATATAAATAAGGTAGCCAATCATCATCAGCAGACTCAATACGGTCTGCGGCAACATCTTGCCGACAAGGGCAACGAGGATGTTGCCGTTGGCCTTTTCGAGCCACTGGTGAGAACGCTGAAATTTCAGTTCGGTGCCTATCGAGTAGGCTGTGAAGATGAAGATGAAGAGGAACATCACTCCCGGGACGAGCATCGGAGAGAGATAGGCATTGTAGTCGGTGTGGGGATTGCCTATGCGATGCAGTTCGACCTTGATGGGTTGGAGCAGCGGCATAATCTGACTCTCTGCCACACCCATAGCCTGGAGTTTGGCTTTTGCCACACCTGCATATCCGAGGGTGGCGATGGTCTTGAGGTCGCTCATGAGCAGCGAACCAGCCGAGAGGAACGACATGGTGTAATAGAAGGAAATCCCCGGTTGGCGACCTGCCAACATATTGGCGGCACAATCGCGCGGAAAATATATGAAGGCATATATCTCGCCTCGCTGCAGTGCCTCGCGTGCGGAAGCCACATCAGCATAACGCGCCTCGACATGAGTGTTCTGGAAGGCATCGAGAGAGCGCACCACCTTGCGCGACATCGACGAATTGTCGAGATCGACAACACCCACAGGCATTTCGGCAGGCTGTCCCTCCCCCATCAGTGTGGTGAAAAATATCATCACCAACAGGGGAAACACCACCAAACAGGCGATATAAAGCCCATTGTGGCGCATAAATCCCATTTCGCGCTTAATAACTTCCCACATGCCTAATTCCTAATCCCTAATTCCTAATGATCACGCTCATCCCCGGACGCAGTCCATCGAGCTTGCCCACCGGACGCGCCTTCACCTCGAAGGTCTTGAGGTCATACTGTCCGTTGGCCTTTGTAGCCTTCCATGTGGCATAACTACCCTGGTCCTTCATGTAATACACCTTGAAATCGAGTTCCTTATTGAATGCAGGCACGAAGGTGTGGATAGTCTTGCCTACGGACATATCGTTGAGTTGATCCTCGCGCACATTGAACGTAGCCCAAGGGTCATTCATCAGGGATATGGTCATTATGGGACTGCCGGTGCCGACGAGTTCACCCACCTCGGGGAATATCTCGCTCACCTCGCCATCGTGAGTAGCCACCTGCACCATCTCGTGTACATAGGAGTTGACCTCAGCCACAGCTCCCTTGGCTCTTTGCACCTGTGCGGCGGCAGCCAATTTCTCCTCGCGACGTGCACCATTGCGCGCCATGTCATATTGGCTCTGGGCAGCCTTAACCTGCGCCTCCATAGCCTTGTAGTTGGCGTATGCCTCGTCGCGCTTCTGCTCGCTCATCACACCCTCGTCGAAGAGTCGCTGCACACGATGGTAGGATTTCTCGGCAATCTCCAGTCCGGCCTTGGCCTGCTGCAGCACCTCGAACGCTCCACGTATCTGCTCCTGACGCGCTCCCGCCTTGGCCATCTCGTCCATAGCCGATGCTGCATTCTGCGCACTCTCAGCCTGTGTCTGCTTTGCCATCACCTCGGGGGCGTCGATAATCACGAGCGTGTCGCCAGCCTTGACATAGTCGCCCTCCTTCACCCTGATTTCCATGATTCGTCCAGGCACCTTGCTCGACACCTTGTATTCATTCACTTCCATCTGTCCCTGGATAACTTCCTCTTTCGGTCCCAAGGTCAGATAACCGATAAGTCCCACTATAACCACGACTGCGGTGAACGCCGCCGTAGCCAAAAGGATATTCTTATGTTGTGCTTTTTCTGACATATCTTTATTCGTGTAATGTGCCAAGCGCCTTCTGCAGGTTAACCTGGCTCAGTTTAACATCTATTTCAGCATCTATCTTCTGCGACTGCGCCTGCAACCATGCCGTTTGTGCCTCCATCACGTCGGTTGACTGCATCACGCCCTCACGGAATCCCAAGTTGGCGCATCTGAGATTTTCCTCGGCACGGGCAGTGCTTGCCGTGGCAAGGCGCAGTTTCTTGGCTGCTTCGTTCACCTTGAAGTTGCATTGGTTGACCTGCAGGTCAACCTTCTCGCGCACATCATTGAGTTCGAGCGAGGCAATGACCATCTGATTCTTGGCAGCACGCACCTTATAGGTGACATCGTTCCAGTTCCACAGGGGCACTGTCACCATCACCCCCACGTTCCATACTCCAGCAAAGCTGCGTTGGAATCCGTTATACACGTTGGGATTGGTGGCGGTGTATCCACCGGTGAGCATCACCTTGGGCATATATCCCGCCTTGGCAATATTCACTGCCTGCTTACTGATATCAACTGCGTTCTGCAGCATCTTCAGTTCGGGACGATTGTCGCCAGCTATTCTCTCCTGACTATCGATGTCGGCTGCCATAGCCTCAATCTCGGTAGCTAATTGGTCATTATCCTCGTCAGCAAGTACGATATCCTTGTTGACATCAAGTCCACAGAGTTGGCACAAGAGCATCTTTGCCAATGCCAATCCGTCTTCCACCTGTGTGAGTGTCATCTCTGCCTCGTTCACCTTGACGCTCACCTTGAGTCCGTCGGCACGAGTCGCCACACCCTCGCGAATCATCTTGCCGACATCGCCGTCGAGTTTTTTTACAAGGTTGAGATAGCTCTCAGCCAACCTTTTCTTATGCTTGAGCGACACCACAGTCCAATAAGCATTGTCGATACTGTAGAGCGTAGACTGAGTGGTGGCTTCGGCTTGGTTGGCTGCCATATCCTCACCCAAATCAGCCATCTTGTTCATGGCAATGATACTTCCTCCCATGAACACGGGTTGGGTGAGCATCACGGAAGCGGCAAACATATTGCGGTTGTCGGTGTGGAATGCATCTACAATACCGCTGCCCACACCATTGAGCATACCTGCAAGCACATCCGTACCGGGAAGTCCCATCTGCGCGAACACCTGTCCGGCGGCAGTGCCCATATTGCCAAGGGCCTGCTTCTGGTCGTCGCTAAGGATGGACACCTGCTTGCTCGTATATATATAAGCTCCCGAGGCATTCACCTGTGGCAGGTATTTTGTGCGTGCCGACTTCCTCATATTGCGTGCCATCTCGCGCTTCACTTTAGCCACACCCATCTGCCTGTTGTTCTTCAGTGCCAAGGAGCGGCAACTGTCCAACGACAGGGCATTTTGGGCGTCGGCATCAAGCGAGCATGATATGCCACCCAACAATAATATTATGGAAAAAAGTCCTTTCATTCCTAATTCCTAATTCCTAATTCCTCATTTCTCAAATGTGAAGCTCCTGCTTCCAATCATGTGTCCATCGGCAAAGACGCTCACGATATATGTTCCAGGTTCATACACCTGACTACCATTGTAATACAAGGACAACGACAGAGCCTCGCCCGTATATTCCACCTGCTTGCTCATAGTGGACGTGAGGGTGCGGTTCTCATAAGAGAACGAGGCACCATCCTCGATGGCCTGGCCATTGGGCTTGGTGATGCGCACATAGAACGTGCGTGTGCCATTTGAAGCCGTGACGTTCTTAGCAACAGTGAAATCCACGCGGATGCTCTTGCAGTCCTTCATCTTCTTGAGTTTCTTCCCGCCCTTCTTGAATGGGGTCATATTGATACCCGTGGCATCCAATTGGGCTGCAATCGCCACCTTCTCAGACAAACTGGCCTTCTCGGAGCTAAGACCCTCAATCTGACGTGTAGCCTCGGCATATTGTCCCTTCATACGAGTGTTCTCAGCCGTGAGGTTCTCGTTCACCCTGTTGAGCGAGTCGATCTGCATGACATACGAGCGGAGCACCTTCCTCATAGTGGCAAGTTCCTTCTTGAGTCGTGCTATCTCGCGAGCGTCACTGCTCTTCACGCGCTTCAGTTCCTCAAGAAGTTGCTGAGTCTTCATCTGCTCCTGAGTGAGCTGCGCCACGATGGAATCATTGTTGATCTGAGTTTTCATCTCGCTATATTGGCGTGCGAATTGTTCATACTCGTTCTCCATTTCCTTCTTGTCGAGTTCTGCCAATTCCTGCATCTCCTGATTAGCCTGCTTCTGCTGTTTCAGACTGAAAAACAGATAACCTGCTCCTGCCATAAGCAGCACGATGACTGCCACAAGCACAAAAGTCAATTTCTTGTTCATCTCTTTACCTTAAATATCTATACCTTAATAATATATTAATGTTAATCCAAATTCGTTTGCAAAATTACAGAAATAAGTTGAAATTCCAAAGAAATAACAAGCGAGATTTAGCACTTGACCCCATTTTTTAGGATTATTATGGAAAAAAGGAACAATTTTATATTTAAAAATAAAAAAAAAGTGAATATTATCACCATAATTCGATTTTTTTTATTAGATTTGCAGCATGAAACAACTATACCGCATATACGACCTATATGCCGACGGATTTCGGAACATGAAAATCGGCAAGACTCTGTGGACGATTATCATCATCAAATTGATTATCATCTTCGGGGTGCTAAAGGTGTTTTTCTTCCCCGACTTCCTGTCGGAGCATGCCACCGACGGGAACAAGGCAGGATTTGTGGCAACGGAAATATTAAAAGAATGAGGAATGAGGAATAAAAAAAGTTATAAACATGACAGAAACATTTCTAACTATTGACGCCGCGGCGATAGACTGGGCAAGGGCGCAATTCGCTCTGACAGCCATCTATCACTGGCTCTTCGTCCCACTCACACTGGGACTCGCCCTCATCATGGGCATCATCGAGACTTGCTGGTATCGCACCGGCAAGGAGTTTTGGAAAGAGGCTGCACAATTTTGGCAGAAACTCTTCGGTATCAACTTCGCCATGGGTGTGGCCACGGGTATCATACTCGAATTTGAGTTTGGTACCAACTGGAGCAACTATTCATGGTTTGTGGGCGACATCTTCGGAGCGCCGCTTGCCATCGAGGGTATTGTGGCGTTCTTCATGGAATCCACCTTTGTGGCAGTGATGTTCTTCGGTTGGAAGAAGGTGTCGCGTGGATTCCATCTCGCTGCCACATGGCTCACGGGTATCGGTGCCACGTTCTCGGCATGGTGGATTCTTGTAGCCAACTCGTGGATGCAGTATCCCGTGGGCTGCACGTTCAATCCCGACACCATGCGCAACGAGATGTCGTCGTTTGCCGAAGTGGCTCTCTCGCCCTTCGCTATCGACAAGTTCTGCCATACGGTGATTTCGTCGTGGATTATCGGTGCCATCTTCGTCATTGCCGTGAGTTGCTGGTATCTGCTCAAGAAGCGCCACACCGAACTTGCCACAAAGAGTATCAAGATTGGTTCTACCGTAGGTCTTATAGCCTCGCTTCTCGCCCTCCACACAGGCGACCACTCGGCATATATGGTGGCACAGGTGCAACCGATGAAGCTTGCAGCCATGGAGGCTCTGTATGACGGAGGCGAGGGACAGGGCCTCACCGCCATCGCACTGATTAATCCCTTCGAGCAGCCCGACTATGCCTCCCATGAGGAGCCAGCAATGAAGATCGAGATTCCCTATGCTCTCTCCTTCCTCGCCACCCGTGATATCAACGGATATGTGCCTGGTGTGAACGACTTACTGAAGGACAGCGACGAGAAGATCAGACGCGGAAAGATAGCCATCACGGCTCTCAAGGAATACCGACAGAAGGATGTATCTCCCGATCGCAAGGCACAACTGCTCAAGGACATACATGAGAACATGCCATACTTCGGATATGGATATATCAAGGACAAGGCCGACCTCGTGCCTTATATCCCCCTGTGCTTCTATGCATTCAGAGTGATGGTGGGGCTCGGCACACTGTTCCTACTCTTCTTTGCAGTCATGGCGTTCATCTCATGGCGCAAGGACGTGACATGCCCCAAACTGCGCCTGCTCCACATGGCAGCGATTGCACTGCTGCCCTTGGGCTATATATGCAGTGAGTCGGGATGGCTTGTTGCCGAATTCGGACGCCAGCCATGGGCTATTCAGGACATGATGCCCACATGGGTGGGCGTGAGCAACATCGGCAGCTCAAGCGTGATGCTCACATTCTTCATCTTCCTCGCCCTCTTCACCACCCTCTTGGCAGTGGAGATCAGTATCTTGCTAAAAGCTATCAAACATGGTCCGGAAATGAAAGAAGATTCAATTCCTAATTCCTAATTCCTAATTATATACAAGTATGGATTATACATTATTACAACAATACTGGTGGTTCCTCGTATCACTTCTTGGAGCCCTGCTGGTGTTCCTGCTTTTCGTGCAGGGAGCCAACTCACTTGTCTTCTCGCTCGGCAGCAACGACGAGGAGCGCAGATTAGTCGTCAATAGTACAGGAAGAAAATGGGAGTTCACCTTCACTACATTGGTGACCTTCGGCGGAGCTTTCTTCGCCTCCTTCCCCCTGTTCTACAGCACCAGTTTCGGTGGAGCCTACTGGCTTTGGATGCTCATCCTCTTCAGCTTCGTGCTGCAGGCAGTGAGCTATGAATTCCAGAACAAATTAGGCAACCTGCTTGGCACACGCACTTTCCAGTGGTTTCTTGTCATCAACGGCATCCTCGGCCCATTGCTCTTGGGCGGTGCCGTGGCAACATTCTTCAACGGCAGCAACTTTGTGGTTGCCAAGGAGAATCTTGTGGATGGCTTTGCATCCCCTGTCATCAGCAGTTGGGCAAATGGCTCGCACGGACTCGACGCCCTACTCGACCCATGGAATCTCGTCCTCGGTTTTGCTGTATTCTTCCTTGCACGCGTTCTCGGTATATTGTATGTCATGAACAATGTCAACGACGAGAATATCCGTTCAAGGGGTAGCGTGCGCCTCATTGGTGCAGCTGTTCCCTTTGTGGTGCTCTTCGTGGCGTTCCTCGTGCGCACCCTCTGTAAGGACGGCTATGCCTACGACCCTGCCTCGGGTGTGATCATGATAGAGCCTTACAAGTATCTGCACAACTTCATCGACATGTGGTATCTCGCGATAGTGCTCCTGGCAGGTGTGGCACTTGTGCTCTATGGCATCATTCGCACAGTTGTGAGCAAGACTTACATCTGTGGCATCTGGCCAGTAGGCATTGGCACTGTGCTCACCGTCTTAGCGCTCCTCTTGAGTGCGGGATGGAACAACACCGCCTACTATCCCTCGAATGCCGACCTGCAGAGCTCGCTCACCATCGCCAACAGTTGCAGCAGCTACTTCACACTCAGCACTATGGCAGTGGTAAGCATCCTCATACCCTTTGTGTTGGCATATATAGTATATGCATGGTATAGCATTGATAAAAAGAAATTAGATAAACAGGAGATTGAAACAGATGAGTCCTATTGAAATCCGCAATGAGAAAGCAGCGGGCAAGGTGATCAAAAACCTTGCCCGCCGCAACATCGAGGCATTCTATTGCCCCACAGCACGCGAGGCAGTGGAAAAAGTGCTTGAAATGATTCCCCAGGGCAGCAGTGTCACTTGGGGAGGTTCGATGTCAATCCGCGACATTGGTATTCCCGCCGCCCTTGCCAAGGCAGGCAGATATGAGGTGTATGACCGCGACAAGGCTCCCGACCGTGCCGCTGCCACCGAGATATATCTCAAGGCGTTCACTTGCGACTACTATCTCAGCAGTGCCAATGCCATTACTGAGGACGGCGTGATAGTGAACATCGACGGCACTGGCAACCGTGTGGCTGCCATCACCTTCGGTCCGCGCAATGTCGTCTTTGTGATTGGTATGAACAAACTGACTCAGGACATCGACTCAGCCCTCGCTCGCGCACGTTCACTTGCAGCTCCTGTAAACACCGCAAGATTTGACATACAGACGCCATGCAAGATAGACGGAGTGTGCCACAACTGCCTCTCAGACGATTGTATTTGCAACTACATCCACTATCTGCGCCATTCGCCCAAGGGCAAGCACAAGGTGATACTCGTGGGTGAGAGCATCGGATATTGAATTATTTTTTTGTGATAAAAAAGACAAAGCCTCGGCATTTTGCCGAGGCTTATTGTTTGTTTAGCAATCCAACGCCTTGTATTTGGATTGTTGCGATTTATATTCCGGAACAATCTCCTTCATCTTTTTCACTATTGCCATATCGTCAAATGTATAAGATAACTTCAATAGCTCTTCCTCATTCTGTTTTGCCAGTTCATAAGAATAATTCCTCACCTTGGCGATCTTGATTTTCGGATGAATGGTAGGGACAGTGGCCTCGGCGTCATTAAGCACTTCCTCATAGAGCTTTTCGCCATCGCGCAAGCCCACATATTTGATTTCCACGCCATGAACTCCCGAAAGGGCTATCATACGCTTCGCCAAATCAGCTATGCGCACAGGCTTGCCCATATCAAAGACGAATATCTCGCCCCCCTTGCCCATTGTGCCGGCTTCGAGCACCAACTTGCATGCCTCGGGAATGAGCATGAAGAAACGGATGATGT